>NZ_CAUYTL010000005.1:0-113074 GCF_963575615.1 Listeria rocourtiae subsp. hofi
ATTGAACCGCCGTATACCGAACGGTACGTACGGTGGTGTGAGAGGTCGGAGCCTAACGGCTCCTCCTACTCGATTGCGGTTCATCATGCTGATAAGCTAGAATATCGCCAGGCTGACAATCTAACGCCAAGCAAATTGCTTCTAGAGTAGAGAATCGAATTGCCTTTGCTTTTCCATTTTTTAGTATTGAAATATTAGCCATCGTGATCCCGACTTTTTCCGACAGCTCAGTGACGCTCATTTTCTTTTTGGCAAGTTGCACATCAATATTAATTATAATCGCCATATATCAATCACCTCAGACCGTCAAGTCATTTTCAGATTTAATAGCTACTGCTTCTTGCAAAAGTTTCTGTAGAACCGCTGCAAAAGTAGCAACAACAATGGAGCCAAACGTAAGAACAAGTCCTATAACCACAAGCCCAGGTGCATCGTCATGTTGTGCTAGAAGATAGAAAAAAGGTAAACTAAAGAAATAAAGCGTACTAATAATAAGCGCACAGTATTTTACATGCTTCAAAGCCCTTACAGAAAGCTCGGAAAATGCCGTCTTTTTATCAATATATGCTAAGACTTTCAACCCTTGATACAAGCCGATGAAAAATGGCACAGCTGCAATCCACATCGTAATTAAAATCGGATAAAGTCGTCGAGTAAATTCCGGATTACTTTTATCCATAGCAAGCGAAGGTAATCCTAAGACACATAAAACCAGTATGACAAGTCCGATAAATAGAATAATAAGCCTTAGTAAAAAGGTCGATCCATGTTTCATAAAAAACACCTCATTTAATATTATTATATTGATTATAACTAAAAAAATTATCGTTTTGCAATAAAAATGTATTGTTAATTCGATTATGGTATGATGTTAATAAGGAGGTGAGAAATATGAAAGAATTAGAAAACTATTTACTATTTTTAAAGTTACAATCGCGATCCAAAACGACTATACAACAATCAAAAAATATTATTCAGAAGTATATAGATTATTTTGGAAAGCTCGAAATCTCTAAGAAAGAGATTTATCTATACTATAGAGAATTGGAAACAAGACTAGCAGCATCAACAGTGTACAGTTATATTAAAGTACTGCGTCATTTCTATCAGTTTGTTTGTATTGAAGATTCGAAAGTTAATAATCCTTTTTCGCAATTTAAAGCACATATTCCTAAGCGTAAAGCAATTCCTGTGTTATATGAAAAAGAAATCAATCAGTTGTATGCTAAGTTATTACAAAGCAACCGAATATCTAACTATCAACGTTTCTTATTTGAGTTTATCTATAATACTGGTGTTAAGCCATCTGAAATGAGCAGACTAACGTTGACTGACATTGATTTTGTGACTAGGAGTATTGTAGTGACAGCAAATAACGGGAAACAGCGTTATGTTTTTTATAGCAAAAGTATGGGATTTTTGCTACTGAATCATTTAGAATTGCGTCAAAAAACGTTGGAAAATAAAAGCTTATATCATTCTTATTTTTTTATTGAATGGAAAACGGGTTTTATGGTTAATAAAAATACTATTTATCGGGAAATTGTAACCATTGGCAATGAACTTGATTATAGATTAACTCCAGCTATCCTCCGACATTCTTTTGCGATTGTACTGCTAGAAAACGGCTGTGATATAAGGCATATTCAAGTACTCTTAGGGCATGCATCTGTATTGACAACTCAAATGTACGAAAAAGTAGCTATTAGGTCAAAGCAACAGGCTATTCAGAAATATCATCCACGTGGTGGATAAAAACTTTAGAAAGGCGTGAAAATAATGTTTTATGAGAATGATGCTGTAAGGAAGCAAAAAATCGTTGGTGACTTGAATAAATATATTATGTCACAAAAACAAGTAGCCGAACACTTAAAAATGGCGCGATCTAATCTATCTATTGCGATTAGCAAAGGTAAATTGAAACCATTGTACGTATTTGATCATAACAGCTCTAGAAAGTTGGCGTTATTCTATAGAAAAGATGTAGAAGCATTTTTACAGAATAGAGATATGCACAAATAATTAGACATAACAATGTTATCTAATTTGTTGCGAAAACTAGAAAAGATGAGGCTGAAAAAGTAAGAAAGGAGAACAATTTACTTGCTTATTTATCATCATCTTTTTTAGTTTACATAATATATATTATAGGAAGTTGTAAGTTGATAATAAAAACAATAAAAAGCATCACTTATCTCTTTTTTAAAAGAAAAATGATGCTTTTTTACTTATAAATTAGGATCTTTTTTAAAATTTTGATGAAGTGTTTCGTTTTCATGATAAGCTTGGAATACATAACCCTTATCGCGCAACATCTTAATCACTTTTGGCAAGGCGTCCAGTGTGTTTTTATGCTCATGGAACAAGATGACTAATGATTCATTGCTACCTTCGTAGGCATTTACTTGTGATAGAACATTTTGGTATATCGGTTCGGGATTTCCAGAACTGTATCTCCAATCATTACTATCAATATTCCAATCAACTAAGCGGAAACCATTTTGCTTTGTTTCTTTTATTTGTTTATCAGTTAGATATGTGCTGCCATATGGTGCACGAATCAAGTTGGTACGAATGCCACTAAGTTTTTCGAAATCATCACGTTCGAGGCTCATTTCATGAATAAAGGTAGGATCTTTTTTGCGATATAACTTTTTTGCATCGTGTGTGTAGCTATGTAAACCAATAACAAAACCACTGTTAATCATGCGTTGATACGTTTCTTTATCTGCGTTTTTCAACTCATTCCCAATGAAGAAAAAAGATGCAGGAGCATTCTCTTTTTCGAGGACTTCTAAAAATTGTTTTAAGTGTATGCTAGGTCCATCATCAAAAGTTAAATAGACAACTTTTTTCCCGGATGCTGGTCCTGGTGGTGTTTCGGGAACAGAACTGATACTTTGCTGTTTGGGTGCAACTTTCCAATGCTGTATAGAAACGGCTTCTGCTTTTAACACAAGCAACTCTTTAGACGAAGCGTTATTTGTGAATAAATTACTTGTTAAAGCTAATCCTCCGACTGTTAATACAAGGGTCGCCAAAACAATCGCAATAAGCCATTTAAATTTTGACGACTTAGCACTTTTTGCTGTATGCGCTTTTCTGCTTTTTCTCATTATTATTAAGGCCTCCTTTTCTTTCTTAGTATAATTTAAACATACTTTTCTACATAATTCAAGGATTATATACATCAAAATGATTTTTTTGACACATAAAAAGCTTTTTTGTAACATAAAAGCAACAAAAAAGCGCAAAATGTTATTTGCGCTCAAGATACTAATTATATTTTTGTGTTTCTAAAATAGTGTTGGCCATTTTTACAACCTTGTCTTCGGGCGCCTTGATACCTTCTAATGGATATCGAATGCCAAGATTCTCCCACTTGTATACACCCATCGTATGATAAGGCAATACTTCCACGCGTTGAACATTCGGTAGCGTCGTAATAAATTCATGCAACTTAGTTAAATCATCAGGATCATCCGTTTTTGTAGGAATGAGTACATGACGGACCCAAATCGGCTGTTCCTTATCAGCAAGGTACTGCGCGAAATCAAGAATTGGCGCATTTGAACGTGTAGTTAGTTTTAAGTGTTTCTCTGGATTAATCTGTTTAATGTCGAGTAAAATTAAATCTGTCACTTCCATTAAGCGATCTAGTTTTTCAATAAATTCAGGATCTCTTGTAAAGCAACCACCACAAGAATCAATCGTTGTATGGATTCCAGCTTTTTTGCAAAGGGTGAATAGTTCAATCAGAAAATCTACTTGTAGCAAGGGTTCTCCCCCACTAACTGTAATCCCGCCATCTGAAGCATCCATGAAAGCTTTATATTTAGAAGCTTCCTCAAAAACATCCTGAGCAGTTCTTTCCTCCCCAATTCCAATCTTCCACGTATCCGGATTATGACAAAACTGGCAACGCAATAAGCAGCCTTGCATAAAAACAATAAAACGAATACCAGGACCATCCACAGTCCCCATTGTTTCTACGGAATGAACACGACCAATAACTTCAGACATCTGACTCTCTTCCTTTCAGGTGATAAATTTACAACAGATAGGGATTGCTTATCACAATCCCTAAAGTCTCATGTTTTTTCTTTCTCGGCTTGAGAAATTACTACATGGATTCGTGCATTGTACGGTGTATAACATCCAACTGCTGCTCGCGTGTTAATTTGATAAAGTTAACGGCATAACCAGATACACGGATAGTTAATTGTGGATATTCTTCTGGATGATCCATTGCATCAAGTAATGTGTCGCGGTTAAAGATGTTAATATTTAAATGGTGCCCCATCTTTGTGGAGTAACCATCGAGCATTGCTACAAGGTTACTAATTTGAGAATCATCTTCACGTCCTAATGCTTTTGGGACGATGGAGAATGTATTTGATATACCGTCTTGTCCATATTCGTATGGAAGTTTGGCAACGGATGATAGAGATGCTAGCGCGCCTTTTGTATCACGACCATGCATTGGGTTTGCTCCTGGTGCGAATGGTTCGCCAGCGCGACGTCCGTCTGGTGTGTTACCAGTTTTCTTACCGTAAACTACATTAGATGTGATAGTAAGAACAGATGTTGTATGAACAGAATCACGATATGTTTTATGTTTTCTCACTTTCGTCATAAATGATTTCAAAAGATCTACTGCGATTTCATCTACACGATCATCGTTGTTTCCGTATTTAGGATAGTCGCCAATGATTTCGAAATCAACAGCGATTCCATTTTCATCACGGATTGGTTTAACTTGGGCATGTTTGATAGCACTTAGCGAGTCGGCAGCAACAGAAAGCCCAGCAATACCAGTTGCCATTGTGCGTAACACATGTGTATCATGAAGTGCCATTTCTAGACGTTCATATGAATATTTATCGTGCATGTAGTGGATAACGTTTAAAGTATTTAGATACAATTCTGCAATCCACTCCATCATTTCATCAAATTTAACCATTACTTCTTCGTAATCTAATACTTCGGAAGTGATTGGTTGGAAAGCTGGGCCAACTTGTACTTTTGATTTCTCATCTACCCCACCATTAATCGCGTAAAGTAACGTTTTAGCAAGGTTGGCACGTGCACCGAAAAATTGCATTTGTTTACCGATACGCATTGCGGATACACAGCATGCAATCCCATAGTCATCTCCCCATTTAGGGCGCATCACATCATCATTTTCATATTGAATAGCACTTGTTTTGATCGACATTTTAGCACAGAATTTCTTGAATCCTGTTGGTAGTTGTGTTGACCAGAGCACAGTTAGATTTGGTTCAGGAGCTGGTCCAAGATTATTTAATGTATGCAAGAAACGGAAGGAATTCTTCGTTACCAGTGGCAAGCCATCTTCTGAAATACCACCGATTGATTCTGTAACCCAAGTTGGATCTCCAGAGAACAATTCATTGTAATCAGGTGTACGAGCAAATTTTACAAGGCGTAGTTTCATAATGAAATGATCCACGATTTCTTGTGCTTCGACTTCTGTGATTGTGCCGTTGCGAAGGTCGCGTTCTACAAAAATATCAAGGAATGTAGATGTACGGCCTAAACTCATTGCTGCCCCATTTTGTTCTTTGATTGCTGCAAGGTAACCGAAATATAACCATTGGAAAGCTTCCTGCGCTGTTGTAGCCGGTTGTGAAATATCAAAACCATGTGAGGCACCTAGTTGTTTTAATTCAGCAAGTGCACGAATCTGTTCGTTCAATTCTTCACGCAAACGGATAATATCATCGCTCATTGTACGGAGGCCTGTATTTTTTAAATCAGCTTTTTTGTCTTCAATTAAGCGATCTACACCATATAAAGCAACACGACGGTAATCACCAATGATGCGACCGCGTCCGTATGCATCTGGAAGACCTGTAATAACACCTGATTTACGTGCAGCACGCATTTCGTCGTTATAAGCATCAAAAACGCCTTGGTTATGTGTTTTGCGCCAATCTCTGAAAATGTTCGAAATTTCTTTGTCTACTTCATAACCATAAGCTTCACATGCAAGCTCTGCCATGCGGATTCCGCCAAATGGTTGTAATGCGCGCTTGAATGGTACGTCTGTTTGTACCCCTACCACTGTTTCTAAATCTTTGTTTAAGTATCCAGGATTATGTGATGTGATAGTCGATACTATTTTTGTATCCATATCCAGCACGCCACCATTTTCCCGCTCTTGCTTCGTTAAATCCATTACTTGATCCCATAATTGTGATGTTGCATCTGTAGGACCTACTAGGAAAGTGTCATCCCCTTCATACAATCTGTAGTTCTTCATAATAAAGTCTCTTACGTCAATTTCATTTTCCCAGTTACCACCTGTAAATTCAAACCATTGTTCTTTCATCACGGAAACCTCCTACGTTTCATTGTTCATTTATGAGCGTTAAGAATTGAGCAAAGTTACCACGAGTAACTTCCATACTGTTATCATACCACAAAATAAAAATAATGCTACAGTTTTCACATAGATTTTTTTTAACTATCTACTTGATTTAAAGTGCTTTCATTGCCTTACCCGCTGCAAGTGATTGGTATCACATAATTTGTTGAATTGTTACGATTAGTAAATAAGTATAAAAATAATTTAGTTGAAACATTGTAATATTCCTGTACCATTCAAAAACAGTATTGCTGTTATGGTACAGATATTTTCTTGTTCTACTGTATTAAAATTAAAAGCATTGCTATATCTAGTTTTCTATATATCTGTTTCAAATAAAAAAACTAACCTCTATTTTTCGAGATCAGCTTCTATATCTTCTAAATGCGGCATTCCAATTTGAGCGCCAATTTTTGTAGTACTTTGTGCAGCAGCTTGGTTTGCAAAGTGGACAGCTTCATGTAATAGCGCTCCTTTTGATAGAGCAAAAGCAAAGGCGCCATTAAATGTGTCCCCTGCTCCGGTAGAATCTTTAACATCTACATCGATTGCAGGCACATCCTTAGATTCGTTATACTCATAAATACGAACACCATCTTTTCCTCGCGTCATAAGAACGGCTTTCGTATGCCCGCCTAAAATATCATTTGGGAGCTGTTTAAACTCCGTCTCATTTGGCGTCAAATACGTAATCTTTCGCAAAAAGGAAACCGGGAAATAATCTACAGGTGCAGGATCAAATACAGTTGGTATACCCAATCTTAACGCAATGTCTACAGCCTTTTCAATAATAGAAAACGGAATCTCATTTTGTAGCAACACAATCGCTGCATCAGTAATAACCTCCTCTAACTGCAAATCATCTGGCCATGCGTTATTCGCCCCGGGAGCAACAATAATCCGATTATCCCCGTGCTCCCGCAAAATCACTGCCAAGCCCGTCGTCAAATCTATACTCCGAACGTGCGTCACGTCAATAAAGAATGAATTGAGATTAGCTAAAGCATCCGCGCCAAATGCATCATTTCCAATCATACCAACCATCACGACATCGCCACCAAGTTTCGCAGCAGCCACCGCTTGATTGGCGCCCTTACCACCAGGCGAAATCAATGCATCCTGCCCTTTCACTGTTTCACCAATATTTGGCATCTCGGCTAATTCTGTCGCAATATCCATATTAATACTTCCAATAACAACAATCTTTCCCATCTTGCGAATCCCTCATTTCCAAAGTGATTTTTGAGATGTCGTGATAGCCGTTGCTTTCGCTGATAGAATTTCATCGACTTGTTCTTGTGTCGTAATCAAACCACCCGCGATGACCGGGATATGAAGTAGTTCCGTCATCTGTTCTACCATTGTAGGCAAAATTCCGGGTAATAATTCAATATAATCCGGTTTTATTTTTTGAACAAGCGCCGTTCCTTTCGTAAATGCACTCGAATCTAACATAAACAACCGCTGAATGGCGAGTACTTTTTGCTGTTTCGCTTTTAAAATAACGTTCCCTCTTGTTGAAATAATCCCAGCTGGGCGAACATCTTGACATAAGAAGTCCACTGCATATTCATCATTTTTTAAACCGTGGATTAAATCAGCATGTAAGAGTACTTTTTTACCGCCAGAAGCAGCCAAATTTACGAGTGATTTTAGTTGCCCCACCTGTGTTTCCAACATGACCATGTATTCCGCATCCAAGCTGAGAATTTTCTCAACATCCCGATGATTATGCGCGGCAGGTATGACAGTTTGACCATTAAACGACATTTCATTCTCTCCCTTAAAATTTTACATAATACGCTTAAACATTTTTTCGAGTTCATAGGTTGAATACGAAATGATTACGGGGCGTCCGTGCGGGCATGTGAAAGGATCGTTTGCATCACGTAACGTATCGAGTAATTTTTCCATATCAGCCTGCGTCAAATAATGATTCGCTTTAATCGATTTCTTACAACTCATCATGATTGCCGCATCCTCACGCAATTTATGAATACTCACTTGTGGTTTCGTGAGCGCTTCATCTAGAATATCGCGCAATGTGCTCTCTTCTTCGCCTTTAGGAAGCCATGTCGGATGTTCCCGAATAATAAAGCTATTTTGTCCAAAGTTCTCAAGAAAAACGCCAACCTCTTCTAATTTCGCTTTCTGATCGCGAAGTTTAATAAATTCATCTGTTGAAAAATCTAGAACAATCGGAACGAGTAACTGTTGCAACTCCCGATCGACTTCCCCGATCTTTTCTCGATAAAACTCGTATTTAATCCGTTCTTGCGCTGCATGTTGATCAATCAAATACATCCCGGTCTCATTTTGCGCAACGATATACGTTGCATGAACTTGACCAACAGGATACATTTTTGGCATCCGTTCTTTTGGCTCGATTTCTTCTGTAGTTTGAGCTGCATCATATTCCACTAAATCTTCATTAATAAAAAGTGGCGGTTCATCCGGTAATGCATCACTTGTTGGTAATTCAGCAGGTGTTTTTGGTGCTGTTGATTGGCTAGGTTGATACGTGTAGGTAGGAGGTGCAAGCGGCTTTGGCGTATCCGCTTTTTCTTCTTCCTTATCAAAATTTATTGCCAACTGTTCCGAAGCTAATTTTTGCTTTTTTGAAGGTGTAGCATCTGGGATTAGTTGCTCTTTGTGAAAGGCTGATTTAAGCGTGCTAGCAATAAACTGTCCCAACTCCGCTTCCTTGCTAAGCCGGACTTCCAATTTGGCAGGATGCACGTTTACATCAACAATAAGTGGATCCATCTCAATTTGCAAAACTAAAATCGGAAAGCGTCCAATTGGAAGTAGCGTATGGTAACCATCTTGAATCGCACGAACAAGTGCATAATTTTTAATGAACCGCCCGTTCACGATTGTTGAAATATAGTTGCGATTAGAGCGGTTAACCTCAGGTAATGCAGCATAACCTGATAATTTGAAATCTAGGGACTCAGCTTGAATTGGAATCATTTTTTTTGCGACTGCCAATCCATAAATCGAAGCCATCACTTGTTGTAAATCGCCATTCCCATTCGTTTTTAGTAGGTTTTTCCCATTATGGGAGAAACGAAAGCTAATCTCTGGATGTGACAAAGCTAAACGGTTCATAATATCTGTAATATTACCGAGCTCCGTATGCAAGCTTTTTAAATATTTTAGCCGTGCAGGCGTGTTGAAAAATAAATTGGAAACTTGTATTTCCGTTCCTTTTCTAGCCTGAGCACTATGTTTTTCGACCTCTTTGCCACCTTCCACAACAATCTTTGTCCCTGCACCATCACCAGTCGCTGTAGTCATCTCCAAAAATGAGACCGAAGCAATACTCGGTAAAGCCTCCCCGCGGAAACCTAGCGTATGCACACGAAATAAGTCATGTTCATTCTTAATTTTACTTGTAGCATGGCGTTTAAAAGCGACCGAAACTTCTTCTGCGCGAATTCCGACCCCATTATCGATAATTGTAATCTTATTCAATCCACCTTCTTCCACAAGCACATCAATCACCGTACTTTTAGCGTCAATGGCATTTTCAACAAGCTCTTTCACGACCGAAGCAGGGCGTTCTACCACTTCACCAGCCGCGATTTTATTCGATAAAGCATCGGTCAATTCGATAATGTGAGCCATTTAATTTTCACCTTACTTTCTTATTGTTTCGCTTTTTTCTGTAATTCATAGAGTGTTGACATCGCGTCCATTGGCGTCATATGCATCAAATCGATATTTTTAATTAGTTTAATCAAGGACTGCTCTTGCTTTGTGCGCACTGTTTTTTCCTCAATTGGAAACATCGATAGTTGGACTTCTTCGTGCGTTTCGGGCACATCGACAGCCACAGCAGCTTCATCAGGCACGATAATTTTCTCTTCCGAACTCTCCAACTGCTCTAAAATATGGCGCGCTCGTCCAATCAGTTTTTGTGGAAGGTTGGCAAGTTCTGCGACATGAATCCCGTAGCTTTTATCCGCAGGTCCGTCCTCAATTTTATGAAGAAACACGACTTTTCCGTCCTCTTCTACCGCACTAACGTGAACATTGTGCATATGTGGCAACGTCTCATCTAAAATCGTTAATTCGTGATAATGCGTTGAAAACAAGGTTTTGGCGTGAACTTCCTCGTGAATGTATTCAATGATTGCTTGAGCTAATGCCATACCGTCATATGTCGCTGTTCCACGCCCAATTTCATCAAAAAGAATGAGGCTATCTGCCGTTGCATTCACAATCGCATTGCGCGCCTCCAGCATTTCAACCATAAATGTACTCTGACCAGCAATTAAATCATCCGCCGCACCAATCCTCGTAAAAATTTGATCGAAAACGGGTAATGTCGCCTGCTCTGCCGGAATATAACATCCAACCTGTGCCATAATCGCAGTAAGCGCAATTTGGCGCATATACGTGCTTTTACCGGACATATTCGGCCCAGTGATCAATAACATGCCACGCGATTCATTCATCACACAATCGTTCGCTACGTAGCTCTGGGTGCCCATCACTTTTTCCACAACAGGATGGCGCCCCTGAATAATCTCTAAATGCCCAGTCTTATTCATTATCGGTTTCACAAAATGATTGTTCTCACTAATATTGGCAAAGCTTTGCAAACAATCAATCTCACTAATAACCTTCGCTAAATGTTGCAAACGCTCAATGTATTCCTTTACTGTTTCACGGACCGCAATGAAAAGGGAGTATTCTAGTTCAATACTTTTTTCCTCTGCCTCCAAAATTAGGCGTTCTTTTTCCTTCAAATCAGGCGTGATGTAACGTTCTGCATTCGTTAATGTCTGTTTTCGCTCGTATCGATTTTCAGGTAACGCTGCGATGTTCGCCTTCGTGACTTCAATATAATAGCCAAACACACGGTTAAAGCCAACTTTTAACGATTTAATACCAGTAAGTTCGCGTTCTTGGCGCTCCAATTCTGCAATCCAAGTTTTTCCGTTGCGACTGGCATCACGATATGTATCCAACTCTGCGTTGTAGCCATCCTTAATAATTCCGCCTTCACGAATTGAAATTGGTGGTGACTCATTAATCGCACGCTCCAGCACATCGGAAAGTGTATCACATGGATCAATCTCCTCGATAATCCGCGACAAGTTCGGCTGATTCATCGCTTTTAGTGTTTCCTTCACAAGTGGTACTTGATACAATGAGTTCTTCAACTGAATCAAATCTCGCGCATTCACGTTCCCGTAAGCTACGCGTCCAGCCAAACGCTCCAAATCATACACCTGTTTCAGCAACTCCATCAGTTCCATACGCTCAAAATAATGATTAATAAAGCTATTAACATCTTGTTGCCGCGCCTCAATTTGATCCAAATGAATGAGCGGTCTGTCAATCCATTGCTTCAACAAACGCCCACCCATCGCAGTTTTCGTCTGATCCAGCAACCACAATAAAGTTCCTTGCTTGCCTTTTCCGCGAATGGATTCTGACAACTCTAAATTCCGCTTTGAATAATAATCCATTTTCATATACTGGCTTGTCTCATAATGCACCGTTTTTTGCAAATGCGATAAATCTCTTTTTTGCGTATCAATAAAGTAGTTCAATAATTTTGCAATTGCTTTTTTCTCAATCGGGTGAATCGTGTTTGTCACTAAGCTCTCATATCCATCTGGCAACTCATTGTTATTTTCATACGAAATAAAAAGTCCTAGCTGTTCACGAACGGCTTCTGGAAATGCTTCGCTGAACTCAATTCCCACAACCATTTCCTTTGCCGATAACGTGGTCAACTCGTTAATCAGACGATCCTCGCCCATCGCAAGTACGGTTGATTTTAGCTCACCTGTTGAAAGGTCACAATAAGCAAAGCCATACTCTTTCTCTTCATGTTGAAAAACCGCCGCAATAAAATTGTTCTCTTTCTCTTTCAAACCCTTCGCTTCCATCATCGTCCCAGGGGAAATCAGCTGTACAACTTCACGCTTTACCATTCCTTTTGCAAATTTGGCATCCTCGACCTGTTCACAAATTGCCACTTTATAACCTTTGTCAATCAACGTATCAATATAACCTGCTGCTGAATGGTAAGGTACACCACACATTGGAATTGGATTATCTGAATTACTCGCACGAGCTGTCAATGTTATTTCTAAAATCTGTGATGCTTGAATCGCATCTTCAAAAAACATCTCATAGAAATCTCCTAATCGGAAAAACAGAAATGCGTCTTTATAGTTTTCCTTAATTGCTAAATACTGCTTCATCATTGGCGTCGCTTCTACTGCCATTCCAATCAACCCTTTTTCTCTTTGTTTAAAAGTTATTTTGTCTCATTATTATATCATAAGGAAGTCAAATCATGAAGAAAAGCCCAATTTTGCATAAAAAACGATGCAGCCATTGAAGCATCTGCATCGTCTAAATCTTATTTCTGTATTTCCGAAGTCACCTTATAACTTATCTGCCTTGTAACACTTTGCAATAAATCATTGGCTTCTACTTGAGAACGTCTGAATTCCTGTACGATCGGCAAATAATCAATTTCAGCTGTTAACGCATCGATGCTGTCCTCGGTTTGCTTCACCGCGCCAAACTTTTGATAATGCTCTAGATTGACTGCTTCTTTCTGCAACTTTTTGATATCACGCACTTTTGTGGCAACTTTTTGGTTCGTATTGATTTTCGCTTCGGCTGCGCGATAAAATGTAACAGCCTCCGTTTCTTGAAGAGCTGCTTTCAATTCATGCGCTTTGGCGATTATTGCTTCTTTTTGATGGGTCAATGTATGACACCTCCTTCATTAAGACGTGAACGGATGATCCTCATTAATCAAAATCCGTTCAATTTTGCTAGCGCGTCCAGTCGTGTCGTTAATGCTGATCATACAACCTGATAAAACGGCGCGACCGGTTTTAGGCACTTCGAAACGAGAAGGCATAGCAGTCAAGAAACGTCGTAAACTCGCCTCTTTATCCATGCCAAGAATGCCATCATAAGGACCAGTCATTCCAACATCTGTTAAATAAGCGGTTCCTTGCGGCAAAATCCGATTATCTGATGTTTGTACATGTGTATGTGTCCCGACAATCGCTGTCACACGGCCATCTACATACCAGCCCATCGCTTGCTTTTCACTCGTTGTCTCTGCATGAAAATCGACAAAAATAATATTTGTTCGTTTCGAAGCTTCCTCGATTAACTCGTCCATTTTGCGGAACGGGTCATCTAAGTCGGACATGAACACACGACCTTGCATGTTTATCACCGCAACCTCCAACGTGTTGCTCTTAATAAATACAAGTCCGGTTCCTGGTGTCGTTTCTTCCGGAAAATTCGCAGGTCGTACCAAATATTTTGCATCATCGATAAATTCAAAAATATCTCGATTATCCCAAGCATGGTTACCAAGTGTTACCGCATTGGCTCCTTGCTCTAAAAACTGTTTGTAAATCTTCTCTGTGATCCCACGCCCAGCCGCTGCATTTTCACCATTAATAACGGTAACTGTGGGCCGGTAAGCTTTCTTTAGCTGTGGCAAATACTCGGTAATCATATCGCGACCGATAGATCCCACAACATCCCCGATAAATAATAATTCCATAACCTAATTCCTCACTCTCTATATGTACACTATTATAACGTGAAACGAGCCAAAAAGCCCGTCCTATTTTCCGACAATAGC
The DNA here is from genome assembly GCF_963575615.1 of Listeria rocourtiae subsp. hofi. Lineage (NCBI taxonomy): Bacteria > Bacillati > Bacillota > Bacilli > Caryophanales > Listeriaceae > Paenilisteria > Paenilisteria rocourtiae. The sequence goes on from NZ_CAUYTL010000005.1 coordinate 14,037, forward strand.
ACTACGTCTTTCTAAAAGAGCTACATCTCGAAAAATGCCGTCCATTTCCCCTAGTTTTTCATGAACACAAAGCGTCTTAAATCCGAATTTATTGTGTAATGCAATGCTTGCCATATTTTCAGGGAAAATTAGTGATTGCAATGTCCAAAAACCAGCTTTTTCACTTTCTTCCACAATGTGAGCCATAAGCGCCGTCCCGATTCCTTTGCCAGTCGCCTCTGGATCAATATAAATGCTGAGTTCTGCAACTCCGCGATAAGAAGGCATTTTTGAAAAGGCTAATAATGCAGCCCAGCCAATTGTCACACCATCTTCAACGACCACAAAACGACAGTCCTGTAAATATTTCTGATCCCATTCTTCAAATGTTGGCACAATTTTTTGAAACGTCGCATTGCGCCCATCAATTCCCGTCTGATAAATACGAGCAACATCAACATAATTCTCTTTTTTAAAATTTCTGATTTCCCAGTTTTGCATACTATCGAACTCCCATCTTAGATTACAGCATATTATAGCTCTGTTTTTCAGGGTTACGCAAGGAAATTGCTTTTTATAGGAAACAAAAACGCAGCTCCAAATCGGAACTGCGTTTTTGTTGTGTGATTACTTTGCGTACTCAACAGCACGCGTCTCGCGGATAACAGTCACTTTGATGTGACCAGGGTATTCAAGTTCTTCTTCAATCCGCTTTCTAATGTCTCGAGCCAGGCGGTAGGAAGCTAAGTCATCGATAGAATCAGGTTCTACAATGATTCGAACTTCGCGTCCGGCTTGAATAGCGTAAGATTTTTCTACACCATCATAAGACTCGGAAATCTCTTCTAATTTTTCTAGGCGACGAATGTAATTCTCTAATGTTTCACTACGAGCGCCAGGTCTAGCGGCTGATAGGGCATCTGCTGCTGCAACTAGGACAGCAATAACAGATGTTGCCTCTGTGTCACCATGGTGGGACGCAATACTGTTAATAACGATATCGTTTTCCTTGTATTTCGTAGCAAGCTCAACACCAATCTCGACATGGCTTCCTTCAATCTCATGATCGATTGCTTTACCGATATCATGAAGTAGTCCAGCGCGCTTGGCCATCGTTACATCTTCCCCAAGCTCACTAGCCAAAATTCCAGCTAATTTCGCAACTTCTAGGGAATGATTCAAGACATTCTGTCCATAGCTTGTACGGTAGCGCAAACGACCAAGAATCTTGATTAAATCCGGGTGTATGGAGTGAATGCCCACTTCGAATGTTGCTTGTTCTCCAACCTCGCGAATATGTTCGTCAACCTCTTTGCGAGCTTTATCGACCATTTCTTCAATCCGCGCTGGGTGAATTCGTCCATCTTGTACGAGTTTTTCCAAAGCGATTCGCGCGATTTCGCGACGAACAGGATCGAATCCGGAAAGGATAACTGCTTCTGGTGTATCATCAATAATTAAATCAATACCAGTGAGTGTTTCTAGAGTTCGAATATTGCGGCCTTCACGACCAATAATTCGACCTTTCATCTCATCATTCGGTAAAGTTACAACGCTTACTGTCGTTTCAGCAACATGATCTGCAGCTGAACGCTGTATAGCTAGAGAAAGAATATTTTTAGCTTTCTTATCTGCTTCTTCCTTCGCACGAGTTTCAGATTCTTTTACCATCACTGCTGTGTCGTGTGTCAGTTCCTCTTCTACTTGGCTTAAAATAACATTCTTAGCCTCATCTTTGGTAAGGGCAGATATTCTTTCTAACTCTACTTGTTGTTTCTGTGTCATCTCTTCAACTTTGCTTTCTTTTTCTTCAATTTGTTGTTGACGTTTACTGATACTCTCCTCTTTTCTTTCAAGAGTTGCTTCCCTTTTACTTAAAGAAGTATCTTTTCTGTCGAGGTTTTCCTCCCTTTGTAATAAGCGATTTTCTGACTTTTGTAATTCCCCTCTTCGCCCACGAAGTTCATTTTCGATTTCAGTACGTAACTTATGATTCTCTTCTTTTCCTTCAAGTAATGCTTCTTTCTTCAAGGTTTCTGCTTCTTTTTTAGCATCTTCCGTGATTAATTCAGCTGTTCCTCTAACAGCGGCAAGTTTCCGCTCAGAGCTTGATTTATAAATCAGAGAACCAACAACCAGACCGACGATCAAGAAAAGCAAGCTGGAGATGATTGTGATTACGATTTCCATCCTTACACCTCCTTTGCTATTCAATTCTTTTTAATGGTTATGTCGGTTGTCAGAAATGTTCCTGACACGCGTGTATTTTTTCATTTTTAAATGTAAAATATACAATCTAATTCTATCTGTCAATCTGCGTATTGTCAAGAAAAGCGAAAGGTGTAAGCGGGAACATGTTATTGAAATTGTCCGCAATGAATCGAGATACAATCTCCATAAAGAAAAGCCGCCCAGTTGGACGGCTTATAACATTAATCTTCATCAAGTAAGTTGATTTCTTCTGGCAATGTATCCTCTGATATGTTTGGGTTCACATCGATCTCATATTCTTGGCGAACTCGTTTTGAAATTTCATCACGGATTTCTGGATGTTCTTTCAGATATTGCTTCGCGTTCTCACGACCTTGCCCAATACGCTCCTCGTTATAAGAATACCATGAACCGCTCTTATTGATTACATCAATCTCGGATGCCATATCGACAAGTTCACCTTCACGTGAGATACCTTGGCCGTACATCACATCGACCTCAGCTACACGGAACGGTGGAGCTACTTTGTTTTTGACAACTTTGATTTTTGTTTTGTTACCAATAACATCCGTACCCTGTTTTAGTTGCTCTGCACGTCTTACTTCTAAACGAACGGTAGAGTAGAACTTAAGTGCTCGCCCGCCAGGTGTTATTTCGGGATTACCGAACATAACACCAACTTTTTCACGGATTTGGTTAATGAAAATCGCGATTGTTTTTGATTTATTAATGGCACCTGATAATTTACGTAATGCTTGGGACATCAGACGTGCTTGTAAACCAACATGGGAATCGCCCATTTCACCTTCAATTTCAGCACGTGGTACAAGTGCTGCTACGGAGTCGACAACTAGAATATCAACGGCGCCGCTTCGAACTAAAGCTTCTGCGATTTCTAATGCTTGCTCCCCTGTATCTGGTTGTGATAGTAGCAATTCATCAATGTTTACACCAAGGTTTTTTGCATACGCTGGGTCTAGTGCGTGCTCGGCATCGATAAATGCTGCGGTACCACCTTGCGCCTGCACTTCTGCGATGGCATGTAAAGCAACGGTTGTTTTACCAGAGCTTTCTGGTCCATAAACCTCGATGATTCTTCCACGTGGATACCCACCAACTCCAAGTGCAATATCGAGGGCTAATGAGCCACTTGATATCGTGGAAATATTATGGTCGGATTGCTCTCCTAACTTCATAATGGAACCTTTACCGAATTGTTTCTCAATTTGTTTTAACGCCTGATCTAAGGCCGCTTGACGATCACTCACATTATTGCCTCCTAGTCTTTATATACTATCTAATTTTTCATGTAAAAACAGTATTTCCCGTACATCTATTTCCGGCTGTTTTTACTGCCTATAGATACTATACCTTATTTTTTTTAGATATACAAGTAAAAAGCGAATATTTGTTCGTATTTTTTTAGTGTGCGCTATTATGTTCTAGACATCGCTACTATCAATTCCTAACTATGCCTTTATTATAGCCGTTTTACAGGTATTCGTCTAACCTTTTTTTAGTGCTAGATTTGTTATTTTTAATCCCTTATTTTGCTTTTTTGTCGCTTTTCTCATCTAAAAAAGCTTTAATCAGTGCAAAACCTTCTTTTACCGCTCGGCGACGATTATAATTACGGTCACGATTGAAGGTATAACGATAAGCGAGTGTAGGACTACCAACAACACTGAGACCAATCCAAACAGTCCCAACAGGATTTCCTTCGAGTTCACTTGGCCCCGCAGCACCAGTGAAACTAATGCCAATATCTGTTTTGCATAATTTGCGAATATTATCAGCCATTTCAATCGCGCAAGCTTGGCTAACAACACCTTCTTGTTCTATAGTTTCTTTAGATACGTGTAACAATTCGTGCTTCATTTCTGAACTGTAAGTTACCATACCACCTTTAAAAATTTTAGAGATGCCGGTTGTTCCACCTAACTCTGCTTGAAATAAGCCAGCTGTGAGGCTTTCTGCGGCTGATACAGTCATATTAGCATCCATGAGCTGCTGAATTACTAAATCGACAAGTGTGACGTCTCCAGAGCCGTATATGTAAGCTCCATCTCGCTTGATAATCTCTTCTTCCGTATTGGCAATTAGGTGCAATGCTTCTTCTCGTGTTTTGGCAGATGCTGTAAGCCGGATGATAACTTCATTTTCACCTGCATACGTTGCGATGGTTGGATTCGTTTGAGCTGCAATCAGGTCTTTTAAATCGTCCGCTAATTTCGATTCACCAATACCAAAAAAACGTATTATTTTGGATTCTAGTATAATTTCGCGGTCACTATTTTTCAGTAGAAGTGGCTTGGCATATTTTGTGAACATTGGTTGCATTTCGGATGGTGGCCCAGGAAGTAAAAGGTAACTGTGTTTCTTAGATTCAAGTAACATTCCTGCTGCAAAGCCAAAATCATTGGATAGAACATGAGAACCTTCAATAATTTCTGCTTGACGCTTGTTATTTTCAGACATTTTATCTTTTCTTGCTGCAAAAAATTGTTCTATTTTTGCTAGATGATCGTTATCGTAAAGAATGCCTTTTTTCAAGTGACTAGCAAGAATTTGCTTAGTTATATCATCCTCTGTTGGGCCTAAACCGCCTGTGAAAATTAAGATGTCACTCCGATTCTCAGCGATTTCAATAACTTTCTTCAAGCGTTCGGGATTGTCGCCGACGACGGTATGATGATACACATAGATACCACATTCGGCCAGTTCTTTGGATATAAAAGCAGCGTTGGAATTCACGATTTGTCCAAGTAATAGTTCGGTTCCAACTGCAATAATTTCTGCACTACGCATAAAAAACACGCCCTTTCTATTTCTATATATTACAACAACTCATTCCAAAAACAAGAAAAACGACCTGCCACACGATGTGAGAAGTCGTTTTTTGATATTACATGGAACCTTTGAAAATATTTCTGTTCTTGTAGAAATAATCCCAGCCAGACCAAACCGTGAAAAAGGCGCAAACGTATAGGAATACAAGATCCACACGAATACCAGTCCATTCAAACGGCCAATTGTGAAGCAGTAACAAAGGAATTGCAATCATTTGAGTGAAGGTCTTTATTTTCCCTAATTGCCCGGCTGCCATGACTTCACCACCTTCTACAAGAAGTAGACGCAAGCCAGTTACAGCAAACTCGCGGCTAATGATGATGATAATCACCCAAGATGGCGCAATATGCTGTTCAACTAATATGATGAAAGCTGCAGCAACTAATAATTTGTCAGCCAGTGGATCGGCAAATTTGCCAAAGTTGGTAATCAGGTTATACTTGCGGGCTAAATGACCATCGAACCAGTCTGTTAATGCGGCTACAATGAAAATAATTGCAGCGATGATATTGGCAACTGGAATATTAGAATCAAGCCATGTAACCGTTCCAAGTCCTAGCGGAGCCACACATAATATCACGAAAATCGGTATCAAAATGACGCGTGCCACTGTTATTTTATTAGGTAAATTCATTTCTTCATCCCCTTTTCATTTAAAAATATGTAATAAGTCAGCGTGGCAATAAATGCTTGATGCACAATAAGCATTTATCGCCACGCTGTCATTAAAAAATTAGTTATTCTGCATTACTGTCTGAACTTGTGCTAGAATCTGAAGTTGTTCCAGTATTTGTACTGTCAGCGAGCTTAATCGTCAATTTCTGTGTAATAGAATCTTTAGCTAATTCCGCAGCTTGATCATTGATTTTCATCGTTACTGGCGTTGCATTTCCGACAGTTATATTAGCGGATTTACTGCTTGCAAGGTCAAATGTTTTCGTTTCACCATCTGCGATAATCCCGCCAAAGAGACTTGAACCAGCGTCATCAGTTACTTGAATCCAACTTTCGCCACCAGATAAAGTGAATGTGACAGAAAGCTTGTCTGCGTTGGAAACAGTATATGTTGTTGCATTTCCAGATGTTTCAGATTTGATTTCTGTTTTCTTTGGTTCGTCTTTTTTCTCTGGTTTTTTATCTTCTTTAGGCTTTTCTTTATCCGTTGTAGTGTCTTTCTTGGTGTCAGAATCACTCTTTGTTCCATCATCTACTTTGATCGTGGAATCGCCATTGCTTGTCGTATTTACCTCATTACCAGATCCGCCAGCATTGTAGAAAGCGAAATACCAAATAACGAAGCCAATCACAACAATAAACAGTGCGATTAGAATTTTCGGAACGAGACCAAATACGGAATGTGTTGTGTGTGGATTGTCGTTTCCTGGTTGACTCGCGGCCAGTGGGGCACGACGTTGCTGTGCACGCGTTATTTGCTCATTTACAACGGCTTCTTGACTTGTAGCAGGGACTTCATTTTCAAATTCTTGAAAGAGTTCCTCACTGTTCAAATCAACGGCCTCTGCGTATTGCTTAATAAAAGCACGCGCATAGAATTTACCAGGCATTACAGCATAGTTGCCTTCTTCAATCGCGACAAGATAGCGCTTTTGAATCTTTGTTATTTGTTGTAGATCGTCAAGACTGAGACCTTTCGTTCGCCTTGCATTTTTGAGTTTCTCACCTAGTTCGGTCAATTTTAAACACCTACCATTACATAAAATCTTTTTCTTACCTCATAAACCAGCCACCGTCAAGACGCATCGTTTGTCCAGTTATATAACTTGCGCGATCACTTGCTAAAAAAGTGACCAGCTCTCCAACTTCTGTCGGCTTTGCAAACCGGTGCATTGGGATTTCCGCTAATAATGCTGTCCTCTCATCCTCGTCAAAAAGGTGATTCATTTTTGTATCTACCATTCCTGGAGATACTACATTGACAGTTGTACCTGATGCAGCTATTTCTTGAGCCAGCGCCTTGCAAAAAGAAATCTGTGCTCCCTTTACAGCTGAATAGGCCACTTCCATCGCAGCACCAACTTCTCCCCAGATAGAACTAATAAAAATAATTCGTCCAGCATCGCTTCGTTGCAACTTTGGAATCCATTTCTGCAATAATTGCATCGGAAAATGAACATGGATATCCCATAGATTCTTTATTTCCAAGTCCGGCATGTCTTGAAATAAGCCATAATAGCTATTTCCAGCAGCGTGAACAAATACGTCTAATTGAAAAATGGAGTCTTGCAATCGTGATATAGCATCAGAATTAGTAAAATCAGCTTGAATCGGAATAACATCTACATCGAAATAAACTAGTTCTTCTCGTAGTTGTGCAATCGCCTTCTTGTTACGATAATAGTGTAAATATAGGTGAAATCCCTGTTTTGCAAGTGCAATTGCGATTTCTTTGCCTATGTCTCCACTTGCCCCAGTAATTAGCGCATATTTCGTATTATGTCCCAAAGCCGATTATTCCCTTCTATCCATTTCTTTCATCATAGCACGACTCGCGTCTAATTGCCATTTTTTTTATTAAGTTAAAGAAATCTTAAAGATTCTAAGCGCTGAGGTGTGGATGAAAGTAGCCTATCAAAGTTTCTTCTGTAGTATCACTCCGGAACAATTTGGAATGTCGTAACTCGATCTTCCAAGTAAATTCGTTTTAGAAATGCCTCTACATCAGCTACTGTAACAGCTTTAATGGCTGGTAAAATATCAAATAAAGACGCTTCTTCAAAAATATACTGCGAAAACTGGTTTGCAATAAACTCAGGTGAATTCAACGAGCGTAAAAATTGCCCCATCTTTTTTCGTTTTAAAAGCTCTAAATCATCTTCGTTAAAACCGTTTTGTAGCGCTTTTTCGAACGTTTCTTTAATTTTCTTTTCTTGTAAATCTGGATCTTTTGCGTCACCACCAACGAGAACAAAAGAGAAGCTGTCTTGTAAACTATAATCAAATCCGAACGTATCGTCAATAATACCTTGGTCGTATAATTCAAGGTAAGCATCAGATGTAGTACCAAACATTAGTTCCAATAGAATATCTGCTGTCATTTCATGCTGCACGGCTTCTTTGCCACGTAATGTGCCGATGTCTTCTTTAACAGCTACTAGATTTTTGGCGATTTGAACGGGAAATTTCAATTTTTTCTTAGCAACGGCAACCGATTTTGGCTCATCTGGAAAGTGTCGCTTCACTGGTTTTGCAGGAGCAAATGTCTTTTTCGCTTGATTGTTGCGGACTTGCTCAATGGCTTGTTCAGGATCTATGTTTCCAACGATAAAAAGAATCATGTTACTCGGATGGTAAAATGTATTGTAGCAAAGATACAAAAGGTCTTTGTCGATATCAGCAATAGATTCAATAGTACCTGCGATGTCAATTTTCACTGGGTGGTGGTGATACATGTTTTCGATTGCGCCAAAATAAACGCGGAAATCAGCATCGTCATCGTACATTTGAATTTCTTGCCCGATAATCCCTTTTTCTTTTTCAACGGTTTCTGCTGTAAAGTAAGGTTCCTGCACAAAATCAACTAATGTTTCGAGGTTTTCTTCGACATTTGATGTGCTTGAGAATAGGTAAGCCGTACGTGTAAAAGATGTGAAAGCGTTAGTGAAGGCTCCTTTTTCACCAAATTTGAAGAAGACATCACCATCTTCTTTTTCGAATAGTTTATGCTCTAAGAAATGTGCGATACCATCTGGAACGCGCGTAAATGATTCTTGACCAAGTGGCACGAATGCATTATCAATTGAGCCATAATTGGTTGTGAAAATCGCGAAAGTTTTGCTAAAACCATGTTTTGGTAAGACATATACTTGTAGGCCGTTATCCAATGTTTCATAGTAAACGGCTTCTTTTAACTGATCGTAACTTTTTTTATTCATTAGAATCGGCTCCTTTGCTCAGGAAGTAGATTGTGTCTAGCTCAAACGATTTTGCGGCGGTTACTACTTCTTGTTTTGTAACCTCAGAAATGCGTTTTAACCAGTTTGATAAATCCAGATTTGCTTTTTTCAATGTGTTGTTGTAAGCAAGTTCAATAAGGCCCTGCGCTTGATCATTGGCTTCTAGGAGCTGGTTTGAGAGCATCGCCTTTGTTTGGGCTAGTTCTTCCTCTGTGAAATCACCAGCTTGCATCGCGGCGACTTGCTCTTTAATAATTGTAAGCGCCTGTTCATAATTTTTCTCATCAATCCCTGCTGAAATAAGCATGAAACCGTGGAATGAATCGATTCGGCTGCTTGCATAATATGCTAAACTCGCTTTTTCACGGACATTAATAAAAATCTTTGAATTTGCAAAACCACCAAGTAAGCCATTAGCGAGCTGTAGCGGAACATAGGAATCTTCACCGAATAAAATATTCGTACGGTAACCAAGAACGAGTTTCCCTTGATTTATTGGTTGGTTTTCTTTGACTGTATGGACTTCCTTAGGATGAACAGGCGCGATAACGTCTAATTCACGATATTTACGATCTGCAAATGGTAGCTTTTTTAGAAGCGGAATAACATCCTCTTTTTTCACATCACCGCAAATGAATAAATCGATAGTATCTTCAGCTAAAAACTGTTGGTAGTAACCATATAAATCGGTACCAGTAATGTTTGGAATATCTTCCAATACACCAGCTGCTCCATATTTATAGTTCTCATTAGCAAACATAATCTCTGTCAAACGCTTATTGGCATAGCGAATTTTATCATCGTATACACTCTCTAAACGTTGCACCAAATTCTCTTTTTCACGAGCAACTGTTGCTTCATGGAAACTACCGTCTGTTACATTTGGATTAAAAATAATCTCTTGAATGAGCATGAAGGCTTTTTCTAGCAATGTATCACCACCCGGTACAAACTGGCCATCTACCATATCAAGAATAGCGGTAATAACATGCTCGTTCCCTTTCTTATCCACCGATGCATAAAAATTAGCCCCATATAGGCTTGCTAATTCTTTGCGAAAAGCAGTTTGTGTTGGATATTTTTTCGTATTAGTCTCCATTAATGCGGCAATTAAGGCACGTTTTGTAGTCGTTTTACGGTCGAGTGGTGCTCTGAATTTAAATACAATTTTATTTGATTTATATTTGTCAGAAGGAATAAGTGTTAGTTGAATCGCGCCAATTTGTTCTTTATATTCCTGTTTATGAGTTGTCATTAAAAATCCCTCCTTATTTGGCTAAGCACTGTTTATTGTACCTTATTATCCCTCGCTAAACAAATGCTACAGATTGAAAAACACCCAATTTCGCAAATCTAGACGAAATTGGGTGTTGCTTGTTATTTTCCTTTAATATAATTTACACCATCTGCTTTAGGAGCTTCGGATTTTCCGATTAGACCAACGAGAGCAAGAATGGTTAATACGTAAGGAGCAACTTGGAGATAAACGTCTGGAATACCACTAAAGAATGGTAATTGACCACTGATAATACTCAGGCACTGCGCAAATCCGAAGAAAATTGCAGCTCCCATCGCACCAAGCGGATTCCACTTACCAAAGATCATCGCAGCTAAGGCCATATAACCCTGCCCAGAAATTGTTGCGTGGCCGAAATCAAGTGTAAAGGATTGGGCATAAACCGCACCACCTAAGCCGCCGAGAATACCAGAAATGATAACGCCTTGATATCTCATCCAACGCACTTTGATTCCCATTGTGTCTGCTGCTAATGGATGTTCCCCAACAGAGCGAAGACGCAAGCCAAATCTTGTTTTATAGATGATGAACCAAGAAAGAATCGCTACTAGAATCGCGACGTAACTCATGACTGGAACATTTTTGAAGAAAATATCGCCAATCACGGGAATATCTTTTAGAAGCGGAATATCTGGTTTTCCGAAGTAATGTTTAATTTGATCGGTTTGTCCTTTGTCATAAATAACTTTGACAAGGAACAAGGAAATACCGAGTGCTAAAAAGTTAATTGCTACACCACTAATAACGTGATCGGCGCGGAAATTAATCGTCGCAACCGCGTGTACGAGTGAGAATACCCCACCAACAAACATACCAGCTAAAAGCGCAACCCATGGTGTCCAGTTGCCGAAAACATCCGCGAAAGTTAAGTTAAAAACAATCGATGAGAAGGCGCCCATAATCATCATACCTTCAAGCCCGATGTTAACAACGCCCCCTCGTTCTGAGAAAACGCCCCCGAGCGCTGTGAAAATGAGTGGTCCAGCCATTAATAATGTACTAGAGACAATAATCGCTAAAGTCGAAATCATTTTGTTTTCGCCCCCTTCGCAAATTTATCCATTGCCCAGCGGATAATATAACTGGATGCAACGAAGAAGATAATAAGCGCGATAACCACGTTTACTAGCTCATTTGGAACTCCAGCGACAGCAGGCATGTTTAGTGATCCTACTTTTAGCGCTCCGAATAGGATAGCGGAGAAGATGATACCGATTGGTGAATTACCACCAAGTAAAGCAACGGCAATACCGTCAAAACCAGTACCAGGAGATGTCGGAAGTACATAAGCTGTGCCGTAGTTTCCAAGACCTTCCATCGCGCCTGCCAACCCAGCAAGGCCACCTGCGATAATCATTGAAATGACAATCGTTTTCGCGACACTCATACCAGCGTACTTGGAAGCATTTTGGTTGAAGCCGACTGATTTCAACTCATAACCAAATGTCGTTTTATTGATAACAAGCCACATAATAAGTGCGCAACCGACAGCAATCAAGATTCCCCAGTGAAGCGATGAATATTGCGTCATTTCTTGCAGGAATGGCGATTGTAGCGATGCAGATGCAGGAACTTCTTTTGTTTTGTCCATTTGTTTCGTTAGAACGTTTTGCACGATATAGTTGAAAATATAAAGAGCCGTGTAGTTTAACATGATTGTTACGATAACTTCATTGACTTTTAGTGTGGCTTTCAGAATCCCTGGAATGAAGGCCCAGAAAGCACCACAGATGATTCCCGCCAAGAGTGCAAGTGGCAAGTGTATCCATTTATCCAACCCTTCAAAAGTCAGACCAACTGCTACAGCTCCAATCCACCCCATAAGAAGCTGTCCTTCTGCACCGATATTGAAAAGGCCAGCTTTAAAAGCAATTGCAATGGATAGACCGACTAAAATATAAGGTGTTGCTTGGCGAATTGTTTCCCCAAGATAGAAGGAATCGCCGAATGCGCCTTGGAAAAGTGCAATGTATGCGTCTATCGGATTATATCCAAATAGCAACATGATCAAAGCGCCAAATAGTAAACCGAGAATAACGGCTGTAACTGGGATAACAAGGGCTTGTACTTTTTTAGACATGTGTTTTCTCCCCCGTTTCCACTTTTGCTGATCCAGCCATTAGAAGACCTAGTTCTTGTTCCGTTGTTTCCTCAGGTTTTACAATGGCTACGATTTTACCTTCATAGATGACAGCAATACGATCACTTACATTCATAATTTCATCGAGCTCAAAAGACATCAATAAGACGGCTTTTCCTTCGTCGCGTTGCTCGATAAGACGTCTATGAATGAATTCAATAGCGCCAACATCAAGTCCACGTGTTGGTTGAGCTGCAATGAGAAAATCAGGATCTCGGCTAATTTCACGGGCAATAATTGCTTTTTGCTGATTCCCACCAGAAAGAGCTTTAGCCGCTACGTATTCACTACTTGTACGAACATCATATTCTTCAATGAGTCTTCTAGCAAAGTCATACATTTCTTTATGGTTTAGAAAACCTTTATTGGAAATGGGCTTTTTGTAATAGGTTTGTAAGGCAATATTCTCACCTAATGACATTTCAAGAACAAGTCCGTGTTTATGGCGATCTTCTGGAATATGACCGAGGCCTGATTCCGTGATACGACGTGGCTTCTTGTTTTCGATATGTTCTCCTTTTAGTAAAATGGAGCCGCTAGTCGTTTTTGTTAGTCCTGAAATTGCTTGAATGAGCTCGCTTTGACCGTTTCCATCAACACCTGCGATACCAACAATTTCGCCAGCACGAACGGTGAGATTAAGACCTCGAACGCTTTCGACACCACGACTTTCTTTGACAACTAAATCTTTGACTTCAAGCACGTCTCGACCCGGATTTGCAGGTGTTTTTTCGGTTGTAAAGACGACTTCACGACCAACCATGAGATTTGCCAAGGCTTGTGGGCTAGTTTCTGGAACATTGACAGTTCCCATGCCCTTTCCGCGACGAATAACGGTTACTCGATCACAAACGTCCATGATTTCTTTTAATTTATGCGTGATTAGAATAATCGATTTGCCTTCTTTAATGAGCGTACGCATTATCGAGATAAGTTCTTTAATTTCTTGTGGCGTCAGAACAGCAGTGGGTTCATCAAAAATAAGAATATCAGCGCCACGATACAATGTTTTGAGGATTTCTACTCGTTGTTGCATCCCAATTGAAATATCGCTTATTTTGGCATGTGGATCTACTTTTAGACCGTAGCGGTCGGAAATAGTCTTAATTTCTTCAATAGCTTTCTTTTTCTCAATGACGCCAAATTTACTAGGCTCTTTTCCTAAGATAATATTTTCGGCTACTGTAAATTTATCGACAAGCATAAAGTGTTGATGCACCATACCGATTCCGAGGTCATTGGCTTTGTTTGGGCTATTAATCGCTTCTGCATTGCCGTTGACACGAATTTCGCCACCATCTGGTTCATAAAGTCCGAACAAAACATTCATTAGTGTTGATTTCCCAGCACCATTCTCACCTAGCAGCGCGTGAATTTCGCCACGCTTAAGCTGTAAGGTAATGTTATCGTTTGCTACAAACCCAGAAAACTCTTTTCTGATCCCTAACATTTCAATAACATAATCCACTGTCTCACTCCCCTTATAATAGCTAATATCCACCTTTTGTGAATGAATTCGATTTCCTTTTTGATGTAAACCGTTTTACAAGATTTAAAATCACCTGTCAAAAAGTTCTTTTTTATTTGTGCATAAAACGAGAATATGTAGTATTCCAAAAAAGTCATCACCTTATTCTATTTCTAAATGAGTTACATTGCAATTCCTTTTTTGAAAAAAAGCGTAAAAATAGACGATATTTTTAAAAAATATGCATTTTGACCTAGGATTAGAGAATATAATCCAACACTTTATAGGTTAAAACGCTTACAATACGAACGAAAAATAAAAAGTGGATTGGAACATTAATAAAAGCCGGTTCAAAAAACCGACTTTTATCCATCAAGCAATCATCAAGGCTTTTCTGGAACTTTAATGTCGCCATCAATGATTTTTTGTTTGTATTCGTCTACTTTAGCTAGAACTTCTTTAGATAGGTTATCTTGACTTGGAGAAAGACCTACAGCATTTTTATCAAGGCCGTATTCAATTTTTTCCCCACCTGGGAAGTCTCCTGCTTTTGTTCGTGTTGCTAAATCATCAACCGCGATATCTACACGTTTGATTTCAGATGTTAGCGTTACGTTATACTCCTTGCCATCGTTAGCAGTGACAGCACCTTCATCCCATTGGTCACGGTCAACACCGATTACCCATACAGCACGGGCTGGATCTTTTTTCTTCAGGTTTTTAGCTTCTGCAAATACACCGTTACCAGTTGCACCAGCCGCATGGAAAATAATATCTACGCCACCATTGTACATACCAGCCGCAATTTGTTGTCCTTTATCTGCTTTTGCGAAATCATTCGCATATTGTACTTTTACTTCTGCTTTCGGATTTACAGCTTTAACGCCTTCCGTGAATCCAGCTTCAAAACGATCGATAACTGCGCCTTTAACGCCACCAACAAATCCAACTTTGTTGGTTTTCGTTGTTAAACCAGCAACAACCCCCACAAGGAATGAACCATCTTGGTCTGCAAAGCCGATACTTACAACATTGTCGCGATCTGTAATGGTATCATCCACAAGCGCGAATTTGTTTTTTGGTTTTTGCTTGGAAACATCTTCAATGGCATCTTTTAATTTGTAACCGATGCCGTAGATAAGACTGTAATTACTACGAACAGCTGTGTTTAAGTTTGTTTTGAAATCAGCTTCTGATGCAGATTGTAAATAGTTATAGCCATCCGTTCCTTTTTCAAGACCGTTAGCTTTACCGAATTTTTGTAAACCTTCCCACGCTGATTGGTTAAATGAACGGTCATCTACCCCACCAGTATCTGTTACCATTGCTACTGTAAAATTGTCCTTGTCGCCGCCGCTCTTCTTGCTGTCATCTGATGATCCACATGCACCAAGCACAACGCCTGTTGCCATAATCATGGATAGTGCTAAAGCAAATGTACGCTTTTTCACCTTAAAACCCCTCCCGAGAGATAAAATTGTAGTTATTAGTATCGCAAATACGAACGATTAGAAAGTATGTATGATTTAAGTTCCCCTTTTGCTATATCTAATAGCGTTCCTTGAAAACGGATACTCTAACTCTTTTTAATATACCATGGAATTTCAAATAAATAAATATCGAAGCTCAAAGTAAGTGTTTCAAATATATTCGGAAAATTAACTCTTTTTAATGAGTAAATGGCTTGCATGTGATGCTGAAGATTTGCATAATAGAGATATGTGCTGGAAAAATAGCATAATTTTTATTAGAGACGAGATGATTAGCATGAAAATTGGTTTTATTGGTTATGGAAGTATGGCGGATTTATTGACACGTCAGTTTTTAGCGCATGCAGATGTGGCACCTAAGGATTTTATTATCTATACACGTTCAGAAAATGAAAAATTACAGGAAATTCATGAGTTATTCCCTGAAATTACGATTGCCAAGACGAGTTTAGAAGTTTTTGAGCAGGCGGAGCATATCTTTGTTTGTGTTTTACCGCTTGCTGTCTTGCCTGTTTTGCTAGAAAATAAGGCAGCATTTTCGAGTGAAAAACACATTATTTCCATTGCAGCAGGTGTTTCTGTCGATGATTTAAAAAAAGTGGCAACGAATGTGCAGTTTAGTAAACTAATTCCTTCACTGACAACATCTGTTGGTATTGGAACAAGCCTAGTGAATCACGATACGGCTGTTTCTACTCAGAATCAAGCTTGGTTAAGTACGGCACTTGGGACGTTCAGCTCAGTTCAAGAAGTCGCTGAGGAAAACATTGATTTGGCAAGTGACTTGACGAGTTCTTCTCCAGGATTTATTGCTGCGATTTTTGAACAGTTTGTACAAGCAGCAGTTCGCAAGTCAAATTTAACAGAAGCAGAAGTTTTTCAAATGATTAGTAATTCTTTAGCTGGGACGTCTATGTTGCTGGCAGAGAAAGGCTACACGTTTGAGTCACTGATTAAACGCGTGGCGACAAAAGGTGGGATTACAGCAGAGGGCGTTTCACTTAGTGAGGCCAAATTACCTGCCTTTTTCGATGAATTATTACAACGAACCGAAGCGAAATATGATGACCATCATGCAGAAATAAAGGATCAAATAGAGGAACTTTTATAGAAAAAAGAGACGCAGGATGCGAAAAATGGTCCTGCGTCTTTTTATAGGAATCTTAATCTTCATATTCTGGCATATCGCCAATGTTTACACGTCGCGGTTTGCTGCCCTCATGCGGGCCAACAACGCCTCGCTGCTCCATCTCATCAATAATACGAGCTGCACGGTTGTAGCCTATTCTGAATTTCCTTTGTAGCATGGAAACCGAAGCCGTCTGCATTTCACGTACTAGTTCAACCGCCTCGTTATAAAGTTCATCCTCAGCTTCTACCGCAATATCTGGTACTTCATCAGGAATCATATCTTCGTTGTATTGCGCTTTTTGTTGGGCAACGACGAACGATACGATGTCCTCTACTTCTTGATCGGAAAGAAATGCACCTTGAATACGCACAGGTTTGCTGGCTCCTACTGGAAGGAATAGCATATCGCCCCGTCCAAGCAATTTCTCAGCGCCTCCCATGTCTAAAATCGTGCGGGAATCAATGGAACTCGATACAGCAAACGCGATTCGAGATGGGATATTAGCTTTAATAACGCCGGTAATAACATCAACAGAAGGACGCTGTGTCGCGATAATGAGGTGAATACCAGCTGCACGTGCCATTTGCGCTAAACGTGTAATAGCATCTTCTACGTCATTAGAAGCGACCATCATAAGGTCGGCTAACTCATCGACAATAACGACGATAAAAGGCAGTTCGGCTTGCTTTGCTTCGTTTTGCTCGTTATGTTGGCGAACATGTGCATTGTATCCAGCCATGTTTCGCGTTCCGGTGTGGGAAAATAAATCGTAACGCCGCTCCATTTCTGAAACTACTTTTTGCAACGCTTGTGCAGCTTTTTTGGGATTTGTTACTACTGGTGCGAGCAAATGAGGAATCCCGTTATACACATTAAGTTCGACCATCTTTGGATCAATCATCATCATTTTGACTTCATGTGGTTTCGCACGTAGCAAAATACTTGTAATGATCCCGTTAATGCAAACCGATTTTCCGCTCCCCGTTGCTCCTGCGACAAGTAAATGTGGCATTTTATCAAGATTTGCAACGATGGCATCTCCTGAAATATCACGGCCTAGGGCAATTTGTAGTTTCTCATCTGGACGGTCACTAGGATTATTTTCTAAAACTTCACGAAGCGCAACCATCGCAACATTCTGATTGGCAACTTCAATTCCAATGGCTGATTTTCCAGGAATTGGTGCCTCAATTCGGATATCTTTAGCGGCAAGAGCAAGGGCAATATCATCGCTTAGTCCTACAATTTTGCTTACTTTTACACCTACGGATGGCTGGACTTCATACTTTGTAACTGCAGGGCCTAAGTGAACTTGTGTTATTTTTGCCTTCACACCAAAGCTCTCGAAGGTGGACTCTAATTTCTGTGCATTAGCTTTAATTTGATCATATTCTGCACTTTGATCAGTCGGTTCTGCAGGCGTCAGTAAATCTATTGGTGGCAGTTGATAAATTTCGTTTTCAAATGATTCCTGCTGAAAAGTGATTGGTGGCGCTTCTTCATCTTGCTCCGGCTGTATTTCAGAAGCCTTATTGATGGTCTCTTGTTTTTTCTGGAAATTGGAGATAATTGGTGGTAGCTTTGGTTCTGCATTCTCCTCCACGACCTCAAGAACCGGTTTTGCTTCTATTACTGGTTTAGGTTTCGTCACCTTTTTAGATTTTGGCTTACGGTTTTTATGTTGTTCAAAAAACTGATTTAACCAGTCGAATATGCCACGAAGTACATTGGAAATTTTTGTGAAAGCGGTTTTTAAAGGGATGCCAGTTAGTAACGACAAACCGTACAAGAATAGAATCGTAGCGATAATGTTTGTACCGATTCGGTCTATTAAAAAATATGTAACAGCGACAATGCTTGAGCCGACAATTCCACCGCCAACTTGGTCAATTTGACTTGGATGCCAAATATTTTGGCTGAGTAGTTTCAACATAGAACTGAAAATGGACGCACCATCTGCGAGCACATGCGTGACATACCACATTTCAAAGAAAGTTAACAATCCAATAAAAATCAAATATATACCATTCAAACGTTTTGTAAATAGATTTGGAACGCTTCCTTTAAAAATGAAATAAATGCCTAATATGGTTAAACCAGTAAGCAAGACAATCGCTAATTCACCGGCAATAAATTCGCCTAGCGCGTAAATGAGCCGCCCCATGAAGCCCAGTTGAAATAGACCTATTAAACTAAGTCCGGCTAGTATAACTCCGCTGATTTCAAAGGAGTAAGATTTTGCTGTTTGTTTCTTCTTACGTGTCGTCTTCTTTGCACGAGACGTTTTTTTCTTTGTTTGATTTGCCAAATTTCCCACCCTATCCTCTTTTCGTATTCTAGCATTATAGCACAGAACGAGAAGATAATCTTCCAACTTTAGTACGAAATACGAAAATACGTTCTTATTTTTTCGCTAAAAAGATGCCCCCAAAGAATTGGAGGACATCTGTAACAAAGTATTATAGATGCGGTGTTTTTTTATTCATCAGCTTTCCACCACGAATCTCGGACATATTGTTCCCGACCGCCAGAAATGCGCCAGGATCGATATCGTCTAAAATAGAGATTAATTTAGGTTCCTCAAAGCGAGAGATAATAACGAAAACTACTTTTTTTATGTCACCAGAATATCCACCGGTAGCATCGATGTAAGTAACACCTTTGCCCAACTGGTCGATGATTTCTGCACCAATTTTTTCGTAATGATGGCTTATAATAAAAGCACTTTTCGATTCGTCTAGACCGCTAATGACAATATCGATAACTTTATAAGCTAAAAAATATGTGATCAAGGAATACATAGCCCGATCCCAGTTAAAAACAAGACCAGCGACCAAGAAAATAACGATATTGATGGCCATAATAATTTGTCCTGTTGAAAATGGCGATTTTCCATTAATAATAATCGAGACAATCTCTGTTCCATCAAGCGCCCCACCATTCCGAATCACGATACCAACACCTAAACCTAACGTTACACCGCCAAATACAGTTGCAAGTAGCAGGTCATCTGTTACTGGTTCTAAATCGTGTAGAATAAGTGTTACTACAGACATTACAGCGATTCCATATAGCGTGAAGAGTGCGAAGCTCTTTCCAATTTTGCGATATCCAATAATGAAGAATGGAAGATTTAGGACGAAAATAAGGACTCCAAGTGGTGCTGGTGTTAGCTGTGAAATAATGATGGAAACGCCTACGATACCTCCATCTAGAATACGATTGTTTACTAGGAATAATTCTAGCCCAACCCCCATTAGGATAGCACCTAGTGTGATGAATAATATTTTATAAATAAACCATTTTGTTTTATTGCGCTTCTTAACGAATACATCTTGTACAATTGCCTCATCTAAAGTTGTTTCTCCTGATTGCAATACGAACCACTCCCATACGTTAATGTTCTCTTTTTTTCACTAATATAAATTATATCATACAATGTTAATCGATGACATAATTATTTCATATTTTGAACTATTTTCATGGCGAATTACCGCGTTTCCTCTTGCATCCATAGCCCTAAATATAGTATCATAGACAATGCGCAAACTAGGAAATACACTTTTCCAATAAAATTTGATTAAGGGTGGTTAGAACATGAGCAGCTATCAAGTGTTGTTATATTACAAATACACAACGATTGATAATCCTGAACAATTCGCAGCCGAACATCTCGCTATGTGCAAGGAAATCGGTCTTAAGGGACGGATTTTAGTGGCAGAGGAAGGTATTAATGGCACGGTTTCAGGAACAATAGAGGAAACAGAAAAATATATCGAGGCGATGCATGCAGATGCCCGTTTTGCTGATATGGTATTCAAAATTGATGCGGCAGACAAACATGCATTCCAAAAAATGCACGTACGTCCACGCCCAGAAATTGTTTCCCTTTCACTAGAAAATGATGTGAATCCTTTAGAGATTACAGGAAATTATATGGAGCCAGAAGAATTTCGTGAGGCTTTAAAAGATGAAGATACTGTGATTCTGGATGCTAGAAATGACTATGAATTTGATCTCGGCCATTTTCGTGGTGCGGTTCGTCCGGATATTGAAACATTCCGTGATTTGCCTGCTTGGGTAGAAGAAAACCGAGATATGTTTGAAGATAAAAAAGTCGTTACGTATTGTACGGGCGGTATTCGTTGCGAGAAGTTCTCTGGTTGGTTAAAGACAGCTGGTTTTGAAGATGTTTCTCAATTGCATGGTGGTATTGCGACATACGGTAAGGATGAAACGGTAAAAGGTGATCTTTGGGATGGTATGATGTATGTTTTTGATGAGCGTATTGCTGTTCCGATTAACCGCGTGGATCATACGATTGTTGGGAAGGATTACTTCGATGGGACGCCTTGTGAACGTTATATTAATTGTGCGAACCCATATTGTAACAAACAAATTCTCGCTTCTGTGGAGAATGAAGAGAAATATTTACGCAGCTGCTCTCACGAATGCCGGACACATCCTGCGAACTTATATGTAAAAAAACATGCGCTTAGTCCAGAAGATTTGGAAGCGCGTTTAGCTGTACTTGAAACAGCAATAACTTCAAAATAATATAAAAAGGAGCTGTCACCGAGTGGTCGCAGCTCCTTTTTATATGCGGTTGGCCAGCTGGTCTATATTGATATGTCTAGTAGTAGCAAAATCGCGTAGCTTGTCTTCGATGATTAATGACTTTCGTGTTAATTCAGGGATGGATTTTGCATTAAGTAGCGTCATGATGCCTTTTAGCTCACTTTTCCAATCGAGTAGCAGTTGGATGGTTTGGTCTGTATTTGTTTTTTTCAGTTGGTGGAGTACAATGCCTGCAATGCCAACCGACTTTGCACCAAGCGCTAGGCATTTTAAAATATCTAGTGGTGTTTTAATGCCACCAGATGCTAGTATTTCCGAAGCATGATTTTGACAATCAAGCAAAGATTCAACTGTTGATAACCCCCAATCTTCTAAAAATTGATATGCTCCGTCTCGTCTTCGATCTGTTTCGATTTTTGCAAAATTGGTACCGCCTCTTCCACCGATATCGATAGTTTTTGCTCCAATATTTTGTAACTGTTCCAGCAATTCTCGGCTCATTCCGAAACCGACCTCTTTCACAATGACTGGGAATTCTTCGATGGCAATAAGTTTTTCGATAGCAGTTAGCCAATTGGAAAAATCACGATCGCCCTCTTTCATAACAATCTCCTGAGCCACATTGATATGTATTTGTAAAGCGTTCGCACCAATCATATCGACGGCTTTTCTGGCATTATCCACCGAATTGTCCGCACTTAAATTCGCAAAGATGGGCCCATCAGGGTTTTCTGCTCGAACGATGTGGTATGAATCAGTAAGGCTTTTATCTCGCAATGCCGCTGATTGTGATCCGACAGCCATTGCAAGGCCTGCCTCGCGTGCGATAATGGCTAATTGCTGATTGATGAGCTTTGTCTTCGCGCTACCGCCAGTCATTGCATTGATATAGAACGGTGCGTCAAATGTTTGTCCCGCGAAATAAGTTTGTAGAGAAACCTCTTTTTTATGAAAATTGGGCAATCCTTGCGGCACAAACCGGATATGCTGAAATGCCGTCTGATTTGCATCAAATTGACCGTAAGCTAGTGTAACGTGTTCATCTTTACGACGCGATCGTTGTTGCTCATCCATTTTTGTATCCCCCTTTCATCAAAAAAACACCTAAAAATCAGGCGTCCTTTGACAAATCTAGTCTTTTGTTAAAAGAAAAATAAGTTGCCAGCTCGTCCGGTGTTGGTTCATAAACGCTTTCATCGACAAGTAATATCAGCCCATGAAATGTTTGAATGTCGTCGTCGCACTCCTCGCAATACTGTGTCTCATCCTCTGACCAAGTCGCCAATAATACGTTTTTTTTCACTGCACTATTCGGATAGTTCTCCATTAATTCTGTAGCTAAAACTTGATATTGTGATATCGCATCGCTTTTTTCTGTATACGCAAATGACGATTCAATATCTTTTTCCCAGTCCTCAAAAAACCACCAAGGCTCATACTCGCCCTTCGTCACAATAACTTGAAATTTTGCCATCTTCCAACACCTTACTTTCATTCACTTCATAATATGTAAAGCTATTATAGCACAGGGCATCAGAATCTCACTGTAACTTGCTTTGCCCATGTTATTTTTTGAAATACACACCGAAAAAAGGTACACTAAGAGTATTAATAAAAAAGGATAGGTGATTAGACTTATGGCTCGTAAAACCGTTATTATGCGTGTAACTGGAATGGTACAAGGCGTTGGTTTTCGTTATACTACAAAGCATTTGGCTTACAAAATGAACATCAGTGGCATCGTTAAAAATTTACAAGATGGCTCCGTTGAAATTCAAGCAATTGCAGAAGAAGCCGATTTAGAAAAATTTATCGAAGCCGTCAAAAAAGGCCCCTCTCCTTCAGCTCGAATTGGCGAAGTATATATTTATAAAGATGCTCCTGTTGAAGAACGCAAGACATTTGATATCGAATATTGATTAATATGTGCTTTTCGGATATAGTTAAGGCTGTACTTAATTTTAATTGGAAGGAGTGACTGCGTATGTTTGAAACTTTCATTCAAATGGCGTTTGGACCAGAGTATATTTCGCTATACGTTACCTTTTTCATGACGATGGCTGTGCTCAGATATTGGCCAGTTTTAGCGATGGTAAAGCCCACGATGATTTTGCATATGAAGCACCTGTGCATCACGCCACTTCCTGTTATTCCTTGGAAACCCGCAGAGATGTATCGAGCTAGTTTCATTATTGTATGGCTCGTCCAAGCAATCACCCGTTTTTCAAATACAGACGATGAATTTTCACTGCTTTTTTCCTGGTAATTGATTGATACTAACTTACTTTTAGGAGGAAATAAGACATTGAAAAAGAAAAATATATTATTGCTCATTATGATTGCGGCGCTATTCTTTGCACTAGCAGGCTGTAGCATGGATCCTTCTCAAAATACGGATGGATTCTTCTATGTATATCTTATTAAGCCATTTACCGCGGTTATTGAATGGATTGCTTCAATATTCGGTGGAAATTATGGCATCGCGATTATCGTTACAACGCTAGCTATTCGCGCCCTTATCATGCCGCTTAATTTACGAACTGCAAAAGCACAGATGGGCATGCAGTCTAAAATGGCTGTTGCAAAACCAGAAATTGATGAGATTCAAGCGCGGCTAAAACGAGCAACATCGAAAGAGGAACAGCAAAAAATTCAGCAAGAAATGGCGGCTGTCTATTCCAAATACAACATTAATCCGTTACAAATGGGTTGCTTGCCGCTTCTGATTCAAATGCCTATTTTGATGGCGTTCTATTATGCTATTCGTGGTTCATCTGATATTGCGCATCATGAGTTTCTTTGGTTTAGCTTAGGTAGCCCAGATATGATAATGGCAGTGATTGCAGGTGCTGTTTATCTATTACAATATTTTGTATCCTTAATCGGTTACACTCCTGAGCAAAAAAAACAAATGAGGGTTATGGGACTTATCTCACCAATCATGATTCTCTTCGTCTCCTTCTCTGCACCAGCAGCCCTCGCACTTTATTGGGCGGTCGGCGGATTATTCCTAGCGGGTCAGACACTCTTAACCAAGAAACTGTACATGAAAAAACATCCAGAAGTTGAGATGATGGAAAAAGAGGAAAGAGAAATTGAGCAAATAGAGCACGAACAAAATAAAAAATAACATAAAAAGACATTCCCTGATTCATCTTGTAATCATTAGGGAACGTCTTTTTCTACTCATCTTTTTCTGGTTCTTCTTTTTGCTCGATTAGCGGCAGAGAAATTGTGATGGTTGTACTAATGCTATCCTCACTTTCCGCTTGGATCGTACCTAGATAACCGCTGACAAGTTCTTTAGCAATTGCAAGGCCAAGTCCATTTCCGCCAACTTCACGACTACGTGCTTTATCGACACGATAGAAACGGTTGAAAATCTTGTCAATCTCATCTGGAGAAATCCCAACACCATAATCTTTTATGGACACTTTAATTTGATCCGCTTCTTTATAGATGTGTATATCGACTTGTTTACCATCGCCAGAGTACTTCACAGCATTATCTGCAATGATAATTAAAATCTGCTCTAAATGATTGTGCTGAATCATCGCGTGGAGATTCTTATTATCCTCTGTCAATGTAAATGCGAAGTCTTCATACATGACTTCAAAATTGCGTCTTACCTGCTCTACAACATCATTCACACAAACAAGCTGAAGTTCTTTTGTCTGTGAAATCTGCTCAGCTCTCGATAAATCTAGCATTTCTTGCACTAATTTTTTCATGCGTTCTAATTCTGTCAGCGAGGCATTGAGCGATTCATCTAAGACATCTGGATCACTTTTGCCCCAACGGTTTAGTAGCTTGAGGTGTCCTTCCATAATCTGCACTGGTGTTCTTAGCTCATGAGAAGCATCCTCCACAAACTGTTTCTGTTGTTCAAAACTACGTTCGATTTGCGTCATCATATCATTGAAAACGAGCGTTAATTCGCCGATTTCATCTTTTGTGATAACAGTGGGCTCGATTCGTTTTTGGAAGCCATTGTTTCGAATGTCATTCATTGTTTTGGCCATTTTTGTTAGTGGATTTAAAAAGTTCTGAGCTAGTAAGTAGCCAAGCATACCGCTAATGAACAAAGCTACAGCGCCGAGTAAGAACATCGTTGCTAGTAATTTACCCATCATGCTGTTGTACGATGTCATTGGATTTACAACTTGGATATAACCGATTATTGTCGCATTATCCTGGCTGCTCGTAATTGGCATCTCATACATGACCATTTGCTGACCTTTCACGGTGGGTTTAGATATCGTACCAGTTGGTTGTTTCACCAAATAGCTACTATAATCATATTTGGCATACGCATTATCGTTATATCGCCCAGCTGTGTATTGCTCAATCAATTTTCCATCTTTATCGTAAAACACCAGAACTTGATCTTCTAGGCGCGATCGTAGCTCTAAATTTTGAGTTACAACAGGTCCGATATTTGTGCTCGTAATATTACTTGCTGAGTTAGTTAAACCAGCGTTACTAATCGCAACTGATGCTGCTAATGCTGCTGATTTCACTGTCGAGTCTTTTTCATCTAAAAGCATACTACCAATACCTTGATAAATGGCAAAAGAAAAGAGAAAGAAAGTTAAAAAGATAGCAGCACTTGCTCCGAAAGTCCATTTAAATTTCAGAGAGCGGCTTTTTAAAGAAAATGTGTTTGGTGTTGTCATGTACGCATCACATATCCCGTGCCGCGCACTGTCTGGATATAGCTTTCATCGTCGTCCTTATTATCGATTTTATTGCGTAAATAGCGGACATACACGTCTACAACGTTTGTCTCTACTTCTGTTTCATAACCCCATACTTTGTTTAAAAGTACTTCACGCGTCAATACGATATTGATATTTTCCATTAAGGTTAGCAATAATTCGTATTCACGTTTGGTCAAATCGATAATATCTTCCCCGCGCTTCACGATGCGACTTTCTTTCTCAACTACGATATCACGGTATTCTAGTGTTGTTTGTTTTGTTTCATTTTCACTCGTTTCAATGCGGCGAAGTAAGGCACGAAGACGCGCCAATAGTTCTTCAATCGCGAACGGTTTTACGATATAATCATCCGCACCATGATCAAGGCCAGAAACACGGTCAATAACAGAATCACGAGCAGTAATCATAATAATCGGTGTTTCTTTAACTTGGCGAACGCGTCGACATACTTCTACACCATTTAGTTGTGGCAACATTAAATCAAGTAGGATTGCATCCCATTCTTCGGTAATCGCAAGTTCAAGTCCTGCACGCCCATCGTTAGCTACTGCTGTTTCATATCCTTCATGTTGCAATTCCAATTCTATAAAGCGAGCTAAATTTTTTTCATCTTCTACAATAAGTATTCTATTCATCAACTATCCCCACCTTCAAAAACCAGATATCTTCCTATTACTATTGTAACTAAAATCACGGCAAAAACAACTAATAACAGTCTATAAAGGGAATTTATATATGTAAATTCATAAAAGGATGCATTTTCCTATATTTTATTCTATAAAGAAGAAAAGAATGGTGACCCATCTCCATGATTAGAGATAAGTCATCATTCTTTTGGGAGCTGAACGGACCGTTTCAGCTTTTCGTTTTATTCATCAATCTCTGGCCACTCCGTGTGGTACGTTCCAGCTTTATCAACGCGTTCGTACGTATGTGCACCGAAGTAGTCGCGTTGGGCTTGGATTAGGTTCGCTGATAGTACTTCTGAACGGTAGCTATCATAATAACTAATTGCTGCAGTGAAGGTTGGTACTGGAATTCCGGCTTTGACAGATTCAGCAACAACTTCACGCAATGCGTCTTGGTAGTTATGTGCGATATCTTTAAAATACGGATCTAATAATAAATTATTTAAGTTCTTATCGTTATTGTATGCATCTGTGATTTTTTGTAGGAAACGAGCGCGAATAATACAACCAGCGCGGAAGATTTTAGCGATTTCGCCATATTGTAAATCCCATTCATATTCATCTGATGCAGCTTTCATTTGTGCAAAACCTTGTGCGTAGGATGCGATTTTACTGAAATATAGCGCACGGCGTACAGATTCTACAAAAGCTTTTTTATCACCATTGAAAGAATAATTGTTTGGACCACTTAAAACAGTGCTTGCATGAACGCGCTCGTCTTTCAATGCTGAAATGTAGCGTGCAAATACGGATTCTGTAATAAGAGAAAGCGGTACACCTAAGTCTAGTGCACTTTGGCTTGTCCACTTACCTGTCCCTTTTTGCCCTGCTTTGTCAAGAATCACATCAACAATTGGTTTCCCTGTTTCAGGATCTTTTGTTTTCACGATGTTTTTTGTGATTTGGATTAAGTAGCTGTCAAGTTCGCCGTCATTCCATTCTGTGAATACATCAGCGAGCTCATCATTTGTCAAGCCACCAATTTGTTTAAGAATTGTATAGGCTTCGGCAATCAATTGCATATCTCCATATTCAATCCCGTTATGCACCATTTTTACGTAGTGTCCAGCGCCATCAGGGCCGATATAAGTTACACAAGGCTCGCCATCCGCTACAGCTGCAATCTCTTGCAAAATTGGAGCGACTAAATCATAGGCTTTGCGTTGACCACCAGGCATAATTGAAGGACCTTTTAACGCACCTTCTTCCCCGCCAGAAACACCAGTTCCGATAAAATTAAAACCTTCTTCGCTAAGCGTTTTGTTGCGGCGAATCGTGTCTTTAAAGAACGTATTTCCACCATCGATCAAAATATCGCCTTCGCTTAGGAAAGGTTTGACTGCATCAATCATCATATCAGTCGCCGCGCCTGCTTGTACCATTAAAAGAATACGACGAGGTACTTCGATGGAGTTAACAAACTCCTCTAAATTATACGTAGGAACCAATTTTTTGTCGCTATGTGCTTCTGCGACTGTTTTCGTTTTCTCGCTAGAGCGATTAAAAATCGATACGCTATAACCGCGACTTTCAATATTTAAGGCCAAGTTGCGACCCATTACGCCCATTCCGATAACGCCAATTTCTTGTTTTGCCATTTTTCACATTCGTCCCTTCTGATTCGAGTCATTCGTTATAATGAATGCTGTCATTTTCTCAACACTCATAACTATATCAAAACTTTGGCGCTACGGCAACGAAACAAACCCGAATTTAGCGAATTTATTGTTAGTTTGCCGTAATTTTTATAATTTCTAGAATAAGTTCGGTAAGCTTATCAAGCTCTGTACTAGCTATTCGCTCGCTAGTCGTGTGCGGGTTTTCAAAACCAGCCGAAAGGACAAGGAAGGGAATCCCGCGATCATTAAACACATTGGCATCTGTTCCTCCCTCTAGTTGAAGCATTTTTGGCGTGATTTCGAGAATTTGCATAGCTTCGGAAGCTATTTTGTAAGCATGGTTTTTTTCGGGAAGGCTGAAATAATGATAGCTCATATGCGTCACATCTTGCACATCGGCCTTATATGTAACGCCAGTTTCAATGAATATTTGTTTGATTTGATCGACATATAGCAAACAGTTTTTAAGTGGATAATCCGCGGAAAATTCAGAGAGAATCGTTACTTTCTCATTTCCATTTTCTAAGATTTCACCACCAAAATGATAAACTTGCCATGCTATTCCATCTTTAAATGCCAAGTTTTTGTGGATTTTTTTCATCGCATCACGTGCAATTTGAATGGCTGATTTTTCGTGGGTCATTGCGACTTCAATCCAAAAATCGAGTTGCAAATGGGTTTTACTCGTACGAATTATGCCCCCGACCGGTCCTGGGGCATCGAGACAGTAGCCGAATGTGGCATCGACAAGGTCGAGATCGAATAATTTAGCACCAATTAATCCCTCTTCTTCTTTGGTAGTGAAAATAAATTCCACTTGACCATGTGGTTCAGCATTTTTTGAGAGATACTTAGCAGCTGCTAGCATAGCGGCAACCCCGGCTTTGTCATCTGCTCCTAAAAGAGCGCGGTTCGCTGTTTCGATATAGCCGTTTGTAATGATTACTTCTGGTGAATCGACTGATGTAGCTGTATCTAAGTGAGCTGAGAAGGCAATGACCGGAGCTTTTTCTAACTCTTGGTTTGTTGCTGGTAAGGTTGCAACGAGTCCAGCTTGCTGCTTGCTTATCTTCACTTCTACGCCGATTTCTTTGAAAAAGGTTTGGATATGTGCCATGATTTCCTGTTCTTGGCCGGATTTTGACGGAATCGCAACCAACTCTAGAAAAAGGTCTTGTACATGAGCTTGCGTCATTCTATTCACCTCCGTCAGTTTCCTTGAAAAATATTAGCTAAATCCTACTAATTTCACTTGAAATTCTCACATAAAGTAAGTATGATAAAGATAACATGATTTTATTTGGAAGGAGTCATCTTATTTTATGTCTAACAAAAAAGTTGCTAGAGTTATCGTTATTCTGATGCTTATTGCAATCGTAGCCTCTTCTGTTTTAACTGGGGTTTTGATGTTCCTATAATATATGATTGAATATGTGTTTGGAAACCACATTTAGATGTGGTTTTTTTATTTTTCTCGACGGCTATGCTCTGGGCGATGAAGAAGCTTTTAAGGATTAACCGTTCGCTTTGCTCTCGCTTATATTGGGGTTGTAATTCATTTTGTTCATAGCGACCCCAACAACAAAAAAGAGCGATAGCGTATTTAAACGTACCACTCAAGACATCTAGGGAGTTTAGGGGTATGGATCTAGATGTATTATCTTATACCCGCTGGAAATTTTGTTAAACATTGGGTATTTTAGTTTGTTTCCCCCTATTCTCACCTATTTATTTTCAGTAGATTGGTGTATTGGCTTTTGTTATGGTTTCAATATTTTCTTTCACTTTGCTAAGGAATCTACCAGCTACTAGGCCATCCAAAATGCGATGGTCGATTGATAAACAGAGATTTACCATGTTACGAATCGCAATCATATCGTCAATGACAACTGGACGCTTGACGATGGATTCTACTTGTAAAATAGCAGCTTGTGGATGATTGATAATTCCCATGGATTGCACGGAACCAAATGATCCAGTACTATTGACAGTAAATGTACCGCCTGACATGTCATCTTGTGTCAGTTTTCCAGTGCGTGCTTTTGCTGCTAGTTCAGTGATTTCGCGAGCTATCCCTTTAATTGATTTCTCATCAGCGTTTTTGATAACTGGTACAAAAAGGTGATTATCGGTTGCAACGGCGATGGAAATATTGATATCTGCACGTTCAATGATTGTATCACCAGCCCATGTGCTGTTTAAAATTGGATATTCTTTCAAAGCCTGTGCGACTGCTTTCACGAAAAATGCGAAATAAGTCAGTGAGTAGCCTTCTTCAGCTTTAAATTTATTTTTAAGTGCATCCCGGTGGCGTACTAAACCTGTGGCATCTGCTTCTACCATCATCCAAGCATGCGGAATTTCGTGTTTGCTCGATACCATATGTTTGGCAATGGCTTTTCTGATACCATCTACTGGAATTTCACGATCACCGTTTCTACTTGTTGGCATTGGCGTAATAGATTGTTGTTTAGGGGCAACTTTCGGCTCTGTTGGCAGTGATTTAGGCTCGATTGGTGCTCCATTTTCTACGTAAGCAAGAACGTCTTTTCGTGTAATTCGTCCATCTCTTCCTGTACCACTAACATTGCTTAAATCAATACTATGTTCTGCTGCTAGTGTTAAAACAGCTGGTGAAAATCGACCTGTCGCCGGGCTTTGTTTAGTAGTAACTTTTTTCGGTGCATTTAGGGTTGGCTCTGATTTGGTTGTTTCAACTGTTGCTGTAGCTTCTTGGGGCTCTGCATCGCCTGCTCCTGCTTCTGTCTCTAAAATACAAATAACGGCGCCCACATCAAGCGTTTCATCTTCTTGTGCAATCAATTCTTTAATTGTTCCAGTAAAGGATGACGGAATTTCGGCAGTCACTTTATCAGTCAGTACCTCTGCTAAGGCATCATATTTATTTACGTGATCTCCAGGCGCGACTAACCATTGGCTAATTGTCCCCTCTGTTACGCTTTCACCAAGCTGTGGCATTGTAATTTTTTCAAGTGCCATGTTTTTTCACTCCTTTAAAATTCCGCTAAATCACGCATCGCTTTTTCTACTTTATCAGGGTTAATCATGAAATATTTCTCCATTGTTGGAGCAAAAGGCATTGCAGGTGTGTCTGGCCCAGCTAAGCGCTTGATTGGTGCATCTAAATCGAATAAGCAGTGCTCTGCAATCGTTGCTGCGACTTCACCGATAATGCTTCCTTCTTTATTATCTTCTGTAACGAGGAGTACTTTACCGGTTTTCTTGGCTGCTTCGATAATCGCCTCTTTATCTAAAGGATAAATTGTTCTTAAATCTAAAATTTCAGCTTCAATGCCGTCGCTCGCCAATTTTTCAGCGGCTTGTTGGGCAAAGTGAACAGCTAGTCCGTACGTGATAACTGTCAAATCATCACCTTCGCGAACTATGTTTGCCTTTCCAATCGGTACAGTGTAATCTGTTTCAGGCACTTCCCCTTTAATAAGACGGTATGCGCGTTTATGCTCTAAAAATAAAACGGGGTCATTATCGCGAATTGCCGCTTTTAAAAGTCCTTTTGCATCATAAGGGCTTGATGGCATCACAATTTTTAGACCGGGTTGTCCTGAGAAAACTTTTTCGATTGACTGTGAGTGGTAAAGGGCACCATGTACGCCACCACCATAAGGCGCACGAAAAACGATCGGACAACTCCAATCATTATTGGAACGGTAGCGAATTCGTGATGCTTCGGAAATAATTTGATTTACAGCGGGCATAATAAAATCAGCGAATTGCATTTCTGCAACTGGACGCATACCGTACATCGCCGCACCAATTCCGACACCAGCAATTGCGGATTCAGCTAATGGTGTATCTAAAACACGGCTCTCGCCAAATTGGTCATAAAGTCCAGCAGTAGCTTTAAATACACCGCCTTTTTTTCCGACATCTTCTCCTAAAATAAATACATTCTCGTCGCGCTCCAGCTCTTCACGAAGCGCAGCCGTAATGGCATCAATATATGAAATGACAGGCATTTTTATTCCTCCTAATTCGAAAGGGCCAATCGTTGCCCTAACGTAAATAAACCTCTTATTGTTCTTCGTAAACGTGTAGTAGCGCGGATTCAGGATCTGCATAACTTGCAGCTTCTGCATAGTCGGTGGCTTCATTGACTTGTGCCATTACTTCTTTTTCGAAAGCCTCTTTTTTTGCATCATCCAGTAATCCGAGCTCTTCTAATTCTTTCATGTAGATAAGGAGCGGATCACGTTCTTTCGCTTTGTTTACTTCTTCTAGTGTCCGGTAACTTCTGTCATCATCGTCTGAGGAATGAGGTGTAAAGCGGTATGTCATCGTTTCAATCAACGTAGGACCTTCTCCGCGCCGTGCACGATCAGCAGCTTCCTTAAAGGCTAAATAAACTTCTGTCATATTTGTTCCATCAACACGAACCCCAGGAATTCCATAACCAAGTGCGCGATCAGAAAGTTTTTCAGCTGCATATTGTTTCTCTACTGGAACAGAAATCGCATATTGGTTATTATGAATCACGAAAACAACGGGTAATTTATGGACACTTGCAAAGTTGATACCTTCGTGGAAATCACCTTGGTTGGAAGAGCCTTCACCGGTTGATGCGTAAGCCACGATTGGATCTTTTTTCATTTTAGCTGCGAGTCCGATTCCCGCTGCATGGGGAAATTGAGTTGTTACTGGCGAACTTTGTGTTACGATTCGGTTCGATTTTTGACCGAAATGGGCGGGCATTTGACGTCCACCAGAGTTTGGGTCTTCTGCTTTTGCAAAGGCGCTGAGCATGATATCGCGCGCCGTCATGCCGAATGATAGGACAACAGCCAAGTCGCGATAATAAGGCAAACAATAATCTTTCTCTAAATCAAATGCAAAAGCAGCACCAATTTGAGCGATTTCCTGTCCTTGTCCTGATATTGTGAACGGTATTTTCCCAGAGCGATTGAGTAGCCATAAACGCTCATCAATCCGTCTAGTTAACAGTAATTTTTGGTACATTTCTAATAAGGTTTCATCTGATAAACCTGTTTCTTTTAATCCCATTTTCAAATTTCCTCCTTATTTGTTATCCATGAATTGCTAGGCCGTCC
Organism: Listeria rocourtiae subsp. hofi; assembly: GCF_963575615.1. Lineage (NCBI taxonomy): Bacteria > Bacillati > Bacillota > Bacilli > Caryophanales > Listeriaceae > Paenilisteria > Paenilisteria rocourtiae. The sequence goes on from NZ_CAUYTL010000005.1 coordinate 47,212, forward strand.
ACTGCTAGCGCGGCCTCGCCAAATGCTTCTGCAAGTGTTGGATGTGGGTGAATCGTACTGCCAATTTCAAATGGTGTCGCATCTAATACGTGTGCTAGTGCGGCTTCGGAAATCATATCTGTAACGTGTGGTCCAATCATGAAAACGCCTAGCAAGTCGTTTGTTTTCTTATCCGCTACTACTTTGATAAAGCCTTCTGACTCACCATATACAAGCGCTTTTCCAATGCCTCGGAAGAAAAATTTTCCGGTTTTCACTTCAAAACCTTGTTCTTTTGCTTGTTCTTCTGTAATACCAACGCTTGCAATTTCTGGTGATGTATACGTACAGCGAGGCACATGGTTGTAATTAATTGCAGATTGCGGATGGCCACTAATATCTTCTGCTGCAATAATTCCCTCTTCCATCGCAACATGAGCTAGTTGCATGCCACCAATACAATCTCCAACCGCATAGATATGACTTTCTTTCGTTTGGAAATTACTTGCGACTTGGATAACGCCGTTTTCGATAATGATATCCGTGTTCTCTAAACCGATATTATTGATGTTTGCATTCCTACCTACAGAAACAAATATTTTAGAAGCTGTGAAAGTTTGTTGGGTTCCTTTGACAAGCGCAGATATCTCTACGCCATTCGCTGTTTTTTTGTACGTATCTGCTTGGACCTCAGCGCTCGTTATGATATTTATCTTTTTCTTTTTGTATAGTCGGTGTAATTCTTTTGAGATATCTTTATCTTCGGTTGGCAAAATACGATCACTATATTCGATAACGGTAACTTCTACACCAAAATCATGTAACATCGAAGCCCATTCCATTCCTATAACACCGCCACCAACGATGATAATAGACTCTGGTAGTGATTCTAATTGCAAAGCTCCATCAGAGGATAGCACGAACTCTTCATCAAATGCTAAACCTTTAAGCGCTCGAGGCTTTGATCCAGTCGCGATAATCAAGTTTTTCGGGATAAGCATCTCATTTTCACTGCCATCTGCAAATTCTACAGAAATTGTTCCTGCGGTCGGTGAGAAAATGGATGGGCCAAGAATCGTGCCCTTACCTTCAAATAAATCAATCTTGCCTTTTTTGAAAAGCTGCTGAATACCGCTTTCCAACTGGTCAACGATACTTTGCTTGCGTTCTTGTGCTTTTATAAAGCTAAAAGTTGGTTCAGGAGTTTCGATGCCAAATTCCGCTGCTTTTCTTACCGTCTGTAATACCTCAGCCGAACGTAGTAGCGCTTTGCTTGGGATGCAACCACGATGCAAACAAGTGCCACCAAGTTTATCTTGTTCGACAACGGCTACTGTTAATCCTTTTTGTGCGGAGCGAATCGCGGCAACGTAACCACCCGTCCCACCTCCCAATACTACTACATCATACTCTTTTGCCATTTCTATTCCTCCCCTTGGTAAATTTTTGCTTTTTCTACTCCTTGTAAAATTCGTTGTGCTCCTTTGTTAAGAGCGGCCATTTCGTCCTCGCCAGGCTCCGTCATAACCGGTGCTATCCAGTGAATATATTGGCTGATTTCTTTGATAAACGTGCTACTTCTTGCTAAACCACCAGTTAACACAATCGCGTCTATCTGACCTTTTAGAACGGCAGCATGTGAACCGATTTCTTTTGCCACTTGATAGGCCATCGCTCTAAATAGTTCTAGTGCCTCTTTGTCACCATCTTGTATTTGTCTTTCGATGTCGCGCAAATCATTTGTTCCTTTATAAGAAACGAGACCACCACGACCGACAATTTCGTTATGTAAGCTTGCTTTTGTGATTTCTCCCGAAAATGCCCAATCAAGAAAACTAGCCATTGGGAGTGAACCTGATCGTTCGGGGCTCATTGGGCCGTCACCATCTAGCGCATTGTTGACATCGATGACACGTCCCAGTTGATGAGAACCTACTGAGATGCCACCACCAAGATGTGCCACGATAAAGTTCGATTCTTCATACAGCTTGTTGAGCTTATTCGCGACATTTCGAGCCACTGCTTTATGATTCAACGCATGAAAAATACTTTGCCGCTCGATATGGGCGTTTCCAGAAATTCGTGCAACAGGCTCTAATTCATCGACAACAACTGGATCTACGATATACGCAGCAATACCATAGTCATCCGCGATTTTTCGAGCGAGCAATCCACCTAAATTTGAAGCGTGCTGGCCAGAGATACCAATCTCTAAATCCCGTTCCATTGCTTCATTCACACTATATGTTCCACCAGCCATTGGTCGTAAAAGCCCACCACGGCCAACAACCGCCGCTAGTTCTGTAACGCCTATTTTTGCAATTGTTTCTTTGATGAGTGTATAGCGAAACTCAAATTGTGCCATCACACTTTCAAATTGCGCAATTATCTCCCTCGGATGTGATATTTCTTCTGCTAAAATCGCAGTCTCATCTCGAAATAAAGCGACCTTTGTCGATGTTGAGCCTGGATTAATTGCTAAAACCAGAAATGCCATGTTTTTACCCCCATGTGAATCATGATATCCTTCTCTGATCTATTGTAACATGGCCTTATCACAAACTTAAAAAGCTTTGCACCCCAGTGCTTGAAATCGTTTTATTCAAAGTTTTGTATCATTTTCCGATCATTCCAACAGTTAGCATTAATGAAGCAAGTTTATTATCAGCTGAATCGCTTCTAGATGCTATTATAATGGGGACTTTTACACCCGCAATAATACCGCCAACTCTAGCCTCTGCAAAGTAAACGAGCGATTTATATAAAATATTGCCCGCTTCAATTGATGGTACAATCAAAATATCTGCATCTCCAGCTACATCATTGACGATGTTTTTGTGTAACGCAGCTGTTTTGGAAATAGCATTGTCAAACGCGAGCGGTCCTTCAACGGATGCACCGCTGTCAGGAAATGCTTTGAAATAAGCTGTAACTTGGGCTGCTTGCACAGAAGATTGCATTTTAGGGTTTTCTTTTTCCACAGCGCTCAATATCGCAACTTTTGGTTTTTCGATGCCAAGTTTGCGTGCTACTTCAATGGCATTATGTGTAATTTGAATTTGTTCTTTTTCGGTTGGAGCAATGTTCATCGCCACATCTGAAACGATTAATGGTTTGCCATATGCAGGAATTTCAAATACAGAAACGTGTGATAATAAGTCCTTCTCTCGCAACTGATATTCGCGCTTTAATACCGTTTTTAAAATAAGTGCTGTTGGCAAGTTTCCCTTCATGAGCACATCAGCTTCTTTATTTACTACAGCCTCAGCCGCTTTTTCAGCTGCTTCTTGTTCAGTTTTTGTCGCGATAATTCGAATGTTCGGCGACTGTAAGGGGATTAATTCCGCGCGGCCAAATAATAAGAAATCAGCAATGCCAAGTGCTAGTGCTTGTTCTACTACGTCTAAAATAACCGAATCATCGGCACCAGCGATTGCAACGGTAAACTTTTCCCGAGGTTTTGCCGGATTGAATATAGATTTTTTTGTCATAAAAAGCCTCCTAATTTGCGATTTTTCACAGAAAAAAACCTACATCTCAAATTAGTAGTTGTTTTTATGACCAGGTAATAAAAAATACTACTTCATCATTGTAAGCAAATTTCTTTTGAGATGCAAGCTATTTAATTCATTTTTTAGATTATACCTGCTTTTGCGATTTGATTTTCATTGCTTGTGTCAGCATTTCATTGGCATGTTGTTTTGTCACATCGGTTACTTCAATACCAGCAATCATGCGACTAATTTCCTCGATTTTTTCATCACCAGAAAGCGGTGTAACGGATGTGACCGTTCGTTTTCCGGTTGTTGCTTTGGAAATGTAGAAATGGTTATCAGCCATTGCGGCAACTTGCGGTAAGTGAGAAATACAGAGTACTTGTGAACCAATCGCCACAGCATATATTTTCTCAGCAATTGCTTGGGCTACACGTCCACTAACTCCTGTATCAACCTCATCGAAAATAATCGAAGTAATGCCTTGATGGCGTGAAAAAATGGTTTTAAGTGCCAGCATCATACGCGAAAGCTCCCCGCCAGATGCCACCTTTGAGAGTGCTTTTAGCGGTTCGCCTGGGTTAGTACTCATATAAAATGCGACTTTGTCAACACCGTTTTCTGTGAATTCGCTTGTTTGTGTCGTGAAATTGACTTGGAAAATCGCCTTTTCCATATATAGTTGGTTTAGTTCACTTTTGATTTGTTTTCCTAGTCGAATGGCTGCTTTTTGACGAATTGCAGTCAATTTGGAAGCAAGTATGCCAAGCTTATCTTTCGCACTTTTCAAATCTTGCTCGAGTTGACCTAAATGAGTTTCTCGATCCGATAACTCCAGAATTTCCTGATCAATTTCCTCATTGTACTGAATAATCGCTTCAACCGTCTTGCCATATTTTCGTTTTAATTGGCTTAATTCATTAAGTCGCGTCTCGATTGTATCTAATTCATCTGGCTGAAATTCTAGATTGTCTAACTCTTGCCTAATTTGCATTGCGCTTTCTTCAAGTAAATAAAAACTAGATGCCACGGATTCACTAAGCGATTTATATTCTGGTAAAATATCGCTTGCCGTTGCCACGTAGCGCATTGCTTCTGAGATGAATTCTAGGCCACGCTCTTCACCTTGAAGCGCCGCATAAGCACTCTGCAGATTCTCGTTAATCTTCTCAAAATTTGCAAGTACATGCTTCTGCTCCATCAAGCCCTCTTCTTCGCCTAGACGCAGATTAGCACTTGTTATTTCATCTTGCTGAAAACGAAGCATATCGAGTCGCTGCGCTAGTTCCTGTTCATTTTTAGTCCAGTTCTGCCATTTTGATTTCATTTCTGTATAAGCAATGTATTCCGTTTGATAACGCGCTAAAGTTGGCTCAATATCCTTCCAAGCAAATCGATCTAGCAACTGTAAATGAAACTCATCATTCATTAATTCCTGATGCTCGTGTTGGCTGTGGATATCAATAAGTCGCGAACCAATTTCACGCAAAACGACCGTCGTCGCCAGTTTTCCGTTAATTCGGCACGTATTTTTTCCACTTTGAAAAAGAATGCGTTCCAGAACAACCATGCCGTCACTTGCATCGATACCATTATGTTCAAGCGCTTCAAGACAGCCTTTATTTTGTGAATTAACCGTAAATAGGCCTTGAATTTCCAGCTTGTCTTCTCCGTGTCTAATAAAATCAACGGAACCTCTGCCACCAACAAGAAGACCGAGCGCATCAATAATAATCGATTTCCCCGCGCCGGTCTCCCCAGTTAGAACAGTCATACCTTCTTGAAAAGATAGATTTAAAGATTCGATGATAGCAAAATTTCTAATTGTTAGTTCTTGTAACAAATCTGTTCACCTCAATTTAGAGCATCTCAATCAAGCGCTCGGATAATACTTTCGCGTCGGATTCACTTCGGCAAATAATTAAGCAGGTATCATCTCCGCACAAAGAGCCAACTTTTTCTTCCCAGTTCAAATTATCAATCAATGCTCCGATAGCATTGGCATTGCCCGGCATTACTTTTAAAATAAGCATGAACTGCACAGTTTCAACACTAATAAAAGCATCTACAAGTGATCGTTTCAACTTCTGATGCGGATTGAAGCGATTATCGGCAGGAAGGCTGTACTTATAGTTGCCAGTTTGCGTTGGGACCTTCACGAGATGTAACTCTTTAATATCGCGGGAAATAGTGGCTTGGGTGACTTTGACATCTCTTTTTAGTAATAACTCAACAAGATCTTCTTGCGTCTCAATTTCATTTGACGTTACGAGTTCTCTAATAATAATATGACGATGACCTTTATTCATAATCTCTCACCTCACGAACTTTTTTCTCTCTTACATCTTAGCCCAAAACGAGCGTAAAGTCACGGATTTAACTTGAAAAATGTTTCTAAAAAGTCGTATGCATGTGAAAAAGGCCAAATAAGGGGATAAAAATACATAAAAGTGGCTTGAAATATAAAAACCGAGCTATCTTAACAAGACAGTTCGGCATGTATAATTATTCTAATTTCGTATGTGCTTTTGTCACAATCTCCGCTAAACCAGTCGCAGATAAATGATTTTCCGCTTTGTTATCCCATTTAAGATGTGCGATAAACTCAATGTTTCCTTCGCCACCAGTAATTGGAGAAAAATCTACCGCTAATACAGAATAACCTTCTGTTACCGCAAAATTCGTGATTTTCTCCAATACTTCCAAATGTATTTTCGGGTCACGGATAATTCCTTTTTTACCGACTTGTTCTTTACCTGCTTCAAATTGTGGCTTTATCAAAGTCATCACTTCGCCATCACTGACTAACACTGTTTTCAAGACCGGTAAAATTAACTGTAACGAAATGAACGAAACGTCAATTGTTGCGAAATCCGCTAAACCTTGCTCAAAATCAGCTGGGGTTACATATCTAAAATTCGTGCGTTCCATCACGGTAACACGAGCATCGTTGCGCAATTTCCAAGCGAGCTGGTTGTAACCGACATCAAGTGCATAGGAATGTTTAGCACCGTTTTGTAATGCACAATCCGTAAATCCGCCTGTTGAAGAGCCGATATCGAGCAGCAATTTATCTTTCACATCTAAATCAAATACTTCGAGCGCCTTCTCAAGCTTCAGGCCACCACGGCTTACATATGGCATCACTTTTCCCTTCACTTGAAATACCGATTCTAGAGGGAATTTCTCACCAGGTTTATCCACGCGTTCTTCTTTTAAATAGACCAAGCCAGCCATCACGGACCGCTTCGCTTTTTCGCGTGTTTCAAATAAACCTTGCTCTACTAATAATACATCTACACGTTCTTTTTTTATCGCCATCTCTACGCCCTTATCTGCTTTTCTGGTAATATTTTTTGAATCGTATTTAAAATGCCAAGCGTTGAAATTCCATGCTCTGCCAAAATCATCTCCACAGAGCCATGACTAATAAAAGTATCCGGAAGCCCGATTCGGCGAATAATTGCCTGATCATAGCCATGTTCCTCTGCAAACTCAAGCACCGCTGTACCAAACCCGCCTTTTAAAAGTGACTCCTCAACAGTAATAATTGGAATTTCTCGTTTCATCAAATCGTGAAGCATCGCCTTGTCTAGCGGCTTAATGAAGCGTGCATTGATAACACCAGCTTGGATTCCTTGACGCTTTAATTCCATTACTGCTTCTACGGCCATTGGAATTGTTGTTCCAAACGTGACAATTGCCACATCAACCGGAGTACTAAGCGTTTCCCACGAACCAATTGGCACAGCTTTCATTTCGGCATCAATATTAACGCCAAGCCCATTTCCGCGAGGATAACGAATTGCAATTGGTCCAGCATCGTAGTCGTACGCCGTCTTTACAAGATGTCTTGCCTCATTCTCATCTTTTGGCATCATAATTGTCATATTCGGAATACCACGCAAGAAGCCAAGATCAAAAATTCCCTGATGCGTCTCACCATCAGCACCAACCAAACCGGCACGATCAATGCCAATCATTACATTCAGTTCTTGTCTACAAATATCATGAACGACTTGATCATAAGCGCGTTGCAAAAACGTCGAATAAATGGCTAAAAAAGGTTTCATATGAAGTGCAGCAAGTCCAGCTGCCATTGTTGTTGCGTGCTGCTCAGCAATCCCAACATCAAAAAAGCGATCTGGAAAAGCTGTAGCGAATTTTTCTAATTTTGAGCCTACAGGCATCGCTGGCGTTATAGCGACCACACGTTCATCTGTTTGTGCAAGTTCCAGTACTGCTTCGCTAATCACAGCGCTCCAAGCAGGAGGGCCACCAACAGGCTTGATGAAATCACCTGTCTCAATCTTGTAAGGGCCAGTTCCGTGCCAATTGCCGATACGATCAGATTCCGCAGGTTGATACCCTTTTCCTTTCGTCGTTACAACATGCATCAAAACAGGGCCTTTAACCTTTTTAGCAAATTCCATATTTGTAATTAAATCATTGTAATCGTGACCATTCACGGGACCGAGATACGTATAGCCCATTTCTTCAAAAAAAGTACCTTGAACGAGTAGATATTTAATACTATCTTTAATCCGCTCTGCAGCACCAGCAATTTTATCACCAGCTGTTGGGATTTTTTTCATTGCGGCTTCAATATCTTTTTTAGCTCGTTTAAATTTGCCAGATGTGCGCAGTTTTCCTAAAACATTATGCATCGCTCCAACATTAGGTGCAATCGACATATTGTTGTCATTTAAAACCACGATTACGTTCTTTCTCATATCGCCAATATGATTTAAAGCTTCAAGTGCCATACCGCCAGTTAGCGCTCCATCGCCAATAATCGGCAAAACGTGGTATTTCTCTTTGCGAATATCTCGTGCAATCGCCATTCCAGCAGCTGCAGATAACGAAGTAGAACTATGACCAGTCTCCCAAACATCATGTTCGGATTCTTTACGTTTTGGAAAACCATCTAATCCATCATGTTGCCGTAATGTATCGAATCTATTTGCTCTACCAGTTAAAATCTTGTGTACGTAGGTTTGGTGCCCGACATCCCATAAAAACTTATCTTCTGGGCTATTAAAACAATGGTGTAGTGCTATTGTAAGCTCCACAACACCAAGGTTCGGTCCAATATGTCCGCCCGTTTTGGAAGTCGATTGAATTAGGAACTCGCGAATATCCGCACTGAGCGCTTCCATCTGCGCCACGTCCAGGTCTTTTACGAACGCAGGATCCTTAATTTCCAATAAATCCAAACAAAACAACTCACTTTCTAGGATTTCTCCATCAATATCAGTTGGTTCACGCATGCTCACGCTACCATAAATGTTGCCATTGGTCTCATTATAAACCAGTTTCGCGGATTTTACTATAGAAATGAAAAAAGCACACCTTAGAAAAGGACGCACTCTCTCAAAAACGCATTTAAATCTTTATTATTAAAAATCACGAACAGCTATTAAATCGGCTAAACCAAGTAATAAACTAGCATCAATGTTCATGGTATGGAGCGCTTTTTTTGCTAAATTTGTGTGATCAGCTAAGGCTTGTTTCGCCCCTTCTAGTGATAGTAGTGCAGGATACGTACTTTTTTGTAAATCAGCATCTGCACCAGTTTTTTTTCCCATTTTTTCAGCATCACCAATGACATCTAGAATATCGTCGCAGATTTGAAAAGCGATGCCGATATGATATGCAAATTTTTCCAATGCTAATTGTTCGGCATCAGAAGCCTCTGCAATAATTGCTCCGCTAAGTACGGAAGCACTGAGAAGCGCCCCGGTTTTTCGTCGATGAATAGACTCTAAATCAGTGAGCGATAACGTTTGGTTTTCACCGAGAATATCGGCCTGTTGGCCACCTACCATGCCACTTGCACCAGCACTTTTGGCAAAAAGTTGGATAAGATTTATTCGCACAGGCGTGGATAATTTTGTGTCACTCACAATCAGTTCAAAAGCTTTTGTAAGTAGCGCATCACCAGCCAAAATAGCAGTAGCCTCGCCATAAACCTTATGATTAGTCAGTTTACCACGTCTGAAATCATCATTATCCATCGCAGGTAAATCATCATGAATCAGACTATATGTATGAATCATTTCCATCGCAGCTGCCGTTTGGTATCCCAACTTTGGCTCGCAATCAAAAGCAATAAGTGTTGCTAAAACTAATAACGGACGAATTCGCTTACCACCTGCTTCTAAAGAATACATCATGGACTGCTCCAATTTTTGATCAGACTCAGTTGCAATAATGGCTTGCTTCATACAATTTTCGATTTCTTGCTTATAATGTTGCATAAATTGATCAAATGTCATTATTTTTTACCTTCTTCTGCCTGAAATGGTTCTTCCTCATCTGATTCTGTAACTACTTTTGCTAGCTTATCTTCTGCTGCTGCCAATTTTTCTTGGCATAATTTAGTTAATTCAATACCGCGTTGGTACATATCCAGTGAATCCTCTAAGGAAACATTACCTTCTTCTAACATTTGGACGATGCCTTCTAACTCTTTCATCGCGTCTTCGTAACTAATTTTTTTCGTTGCCATACTCATGTGCCCTCCTTTTCTGTTATTTTTGCCCGAATTTTCCCGTCTGCCATTGTGATTCCAATTTCATCACCAATAGTTATACTTGCGCTCGATGCTAAAATTTCATCATCTTTGTAAACTACGCTATAACCACGTTTTAGTAACCCAAGCGGGCTCAAAAGCTCCAATGCCTCAACTTTTTGCGAAAAATCACGTCTTTTTGTGATGATAAGTTGCTTCATTTGCTGTGTCAAATCTTTACTAACATTCGCTAAAAGTTGTTGCTGTTGCATTATTTCACGATCTAGACCAGTGTGCGTTAAGCGAAAGGTCAACCGTTCGAAAGCATGCTGATTCAAAATAAGATGCTGTTTTAAACCACGTTCTAAGCGCTCAATAAAATAATCCGTACGTTCTTGATATTGCTCGATTTGTCGCTTCGGTCCATGCATTAATAAGCGCTCTTGTTGACGTGAAATGCTTTGATTGGAAACATCGACTCGCTGTTTCATTGCCTGAATCAAACGGAAGCGACGCTCTGCAAGGCGGTCTAGCAAATCACGGTAATCTGGAACTGCTAATTCTGCCGCCGCTGTTGGGGTTGCAGCTCTAACATCTGCCACGTAATCCGTCAACGTTGTATCTGTCTCATGGCCAACAGCAGAAATAATAGGGATATCCGAATCGGCCACCGCACGAACTACCATTTCCTCATTAAATGCCCATAAATCCTCGATAGAACCACCACCACGCCCAATAATCAATACATCAATATCATTGCGAAAATTGGCACGTTCAATATTGCGAACGATATTTGGTGCAGCCGTATCTCCTTGGACAATTGTAGGGAATAGTAAAATCTCCGTTGATGGCATGCGACGCTTTATCGTTGTAATCATATCTCGAATTGCCGCGCCCGTTTTCGAAGTTACAATCCCGACTTTGGCAGGAAAAGAAGGAAGCGCCCGTTTGCGATTTTGCGCAAAAAGCCCCTCCAATTCTAGCTGTTTCTTTAACTGCTCCAATTTGATATAAAGACTACCAACCCCATCCGGTTCCATCCACTCTGCGTAAAGTTGATAGCGCCCGCCTTTACTGAACACACTGACACGTCCCGTAAGTAGAATCTGCATCCCATCTTCTGGTTTGAAACCTAGTTTTGCTGCTGATTTTTGGAACATAACGCAACGTAGCTCCGCGCCTTCATCTTTCAGCGTAAAATACATATGGCCGCTGACAGGTTGCTTAAAATTCGAAACTTCTCCTTTTACATAGATGTTCTTTAAATAAGGATCTACTTCAAATTTCTTCTCAATATATTTTGTTAACGCCTCAACACTGAGGTATTTATCTTGTTCCATTGTACACACACCTTATCTTAAAAGAAAAAATTATGCAGCTAAGCGACAAATACTCCTTGTTGGGATTGATTGAAGTTTGTGAGTTACAATCTCCCTCTTTTTATCTAGGTTTAAGCTCTTTGTCGTCTAGCTGCTTCATGTCGTCCTATTTTGTTTGAAGCTGTGTGTCCCAAATACGCTTGGCTGCTTTTAGTGTATTAGCTAGAAGCATGGTGATTGTCATCGGACCAACGCCTCCTGGGACAGGTGTTATGAAGCCTGCTGTGTCTTTTACATCGTCAAAATCGACATCGCCACACAGTTTATTGTTTTCATCGCGATCCATACCAACGTCAATAACTACCGCACCTGGTTTGATAGCATCTTTCTTAATGAATTTGGCTAGACCTGTTGCTACCACTAAAATGTCCGCAGTACGCGCAACTGCTGGCAGGTCTTTTGTGCGACTATGTGCGATAGTTACTGTAGCATTTTCTTGTAGTAAGAGTTGTCCCACTGGTTTTCCTACAATGTTGCTTCGACCGATAACCACAGCTTGTTTCCCTTCGATAGAAACACCAGTCGATTTAATTAGCTCAATAATACCTGCTGGTGTGCATGGAACGAAAGCCTCTTTACCAACATAGAGGTTTCCGACGTTTATTGGATGGAAGCCATCAACATCTTTTTCTGGAATAATCGTATCTATCACTTTATCCTCTGAAATATGCTTTGGCAACGGTAATTGCACTAAAATACCATGGATTGTTGCATCATTATTCAAATCTTCAACAGTTTCTAGTAATTTTGCCTCTGAAATATCTTCTGGTAATTCAATTAAAACAGATTTCATGCCGGCTTCTTCTGTGCGCTTTTGTTTATTCCTTACATATGTATGGCTAGCCTGATTATCACCTACAAGCACAACCGCAAGTCCTGGTTGTAAATTTTGCTTTGAAAGTTCAGCTACCTCACTTGTTACGTTTTCTTGAATCTTTTTCGCCAGTTGTTTACCATCAATAATTTGTCCCATCAAAAAAGCCCCCTTAAAATTTATCTGAAACCTGTTTCGGGAGACATGAAACCTTCCGAAACAGGAAACATCACTCATTCGGTCGAAATTTTTGTGAATTAAAAATGACACTGTACAAGATTAATTATTCTATCACATCGTCTTTTGCGATATTCGCTAATACACCGTTTATAAATTTACTTGATTTCTCATCGCTGAAAATTTTGGCGATTTCAAGTGACTCGTTCAAGCTTACTCGGTCTGGAATATCTTCACAATATACCATCTCGAATACACTTACTCGCAGAATAGCAAGGTCCACTTTGTTTAAACGATCCATGCTCCAATTATCCAAGTTTTCGGCAATTAATTCGTCAATTGCTGTCTTATTGGCAACAACGCCCTCCACTAATTTATCAACATAGGCATCGCTTTGGTTTTCCATCACGTTGGCTATCGCTTGATCCAAATGCATCTCATTGAGTTCCATTTGAAACAATATTTGAAGAGCCTTCTCTCGTGCTTCTCGTCTTTTCATTAAAAGCTCTACTCCTTAGTTTCCGTGTTATTACACGTTTTAAATTTCTAATTCATCAAATGACAGCGTTTCTTGTCGCTCAAATTGAACGCCGACAATGTGGATATTCACTTCGGTGACTTCAAGGCCTGCCATGTTCAGAATGGTTTCGCGGATGCTATCTTGAATGTTTTGTGCTAAAAGAGGAATTGTTGCTCCAAATTGTATATAGCAGTAAACATCAATGACAATACCCTCTTCGGTAAGATCAATCTTAACACCTTTGCTATGATTGACTGCCCCACCAAGTCGTTCGCGCATCTCATTTGTGAAGGAACCTTGCATACCTGCTACATTTTCAACCTCAGCTGCTGCAAGTCCTGCAATGACACCAATAACTTCTGGTGCGATTTCGATTTTACCGAGTGTTTCCTCGTTTTTATTTTTCGTTAGTGCCATGATTATCTCTCCTCACGATAGATTCATTACATCATACTTTTCAAGGAATTTTGTATTGAAGTCTCCTGATTGGAAAACTTCGTGATCTAAAACGCGTAAATGGAATGGAATCGTTGTTGGGATTCCTTCTACAGCAAATTCGCCTAGTGCGCGTTTCATTGTAGCAATTGCTTCATCACGCGTTTCACCGTAACAAATTACTTTTGCCACCATAGAATCATAATATGGGGGGATTTTGTAGTTTGGATAGGCTGCTGAATCAATACGGACACCATTTCCGCCTGGTGGGAGGTAAAACTTGATTTCTCCTGGCGCTGGCATGAAATTCTTTTCTGGATTTTCGGCATTGATACGACATTCAATAGCCCAACCTGTTAATTTAACGTCCTCTTGCTTGATTGTTAAATGTTCTCCTGATGCCACTAATATTTGTTGTTTAACAATATCAATTCCTGTAATCCATTCAGTTACAGGATGCTCCACTTGAACGCGCGTATTCATTTCCATGAAATAAAACGTTTTTTCGTGTGGAACATAAATAAATTCGATGGTTCCAGCACCAGAATATTTAACGGCTTTCGCTGCTTTCACGGCCGCTTTTCCCATTTTTTGACGCATTTTCTCGTCTAGAGCTGGGGAAGGTGCTTCCTCAATCAGCTTTTGTAGGCGTCTTTGAATGGAGCAATCGCGTTCTCCTAGGTGGATTGCGTTGCCGTAATTATCCGCCATTATTTGAATCTCAACATGGCGGAAATCTTGAATAAATTTCTCGATGTACACGCCCGAATCACCGAATGCTGCTTCTGCTTCTTGTTGCGTGATTTGCAGACCAGAAACAAGCTTTTCTTCATCTTCTGCTACGCGAATTCCTTTACCACCACCACCAGCTGTTGCTTTAATGATGACCGGGTAACCGATTTTTTTAGCTAACTTTTTGGCCTCTTCAACATCTTTAATAATTCCTGTAGAACCTGGGACAACTGGCACTCCGGCTTTTTTCATCGTTTCGCGGGCAACATCCTTCGTTCCCATTTGAGAGATGGCATCTGCGCTTGGTCCGATGAAAATGATATTGCAATCTTGACAAAGCTCAGCAAAATCTGCATTCTCTGCTAGGAAACCGTATCCTGGATGAATCGCATCACAATTTGTTAGAACAGCAACGCTAATAATATTGGACATGTTGAGATAACTTTCTTTTGAAGGTGCAGGTCCGACGCAATACGCTTCGTCTGCCAGTTGAATATGTAAACTCTCAGCGTCTGCTTCTGAATAAATAGCAACCGTTTCAATGTTCATCTCTTTTGCGGCGCGGATGATACGAACAGCGATTTCTCCGCGATTCGCTATCAATATTTTTTTTATCATGATTATTACCCCTTATTTCTTTCTAACTTTAAATAGTGGCTGACCGAATTCAACTAGTTCTCCGTTAGAAGCAAGAATTTCAACAATTTCGCCAGTCACGTCTGCATCAACATCGTTTAGTAATTTCATCGCTTCAATAATCGCGACAACTGTTTTTTCATGAACCATTGCTCCAACCTCTACAAATGCAGGACTTTCTGGGTTTGGAGAACTATAAAATGTTCCAACCATTGGTGAGGTAATAACATGAAAGTCTTCTGTTGATGTCGCTGGTGTTACTGTAACTTCTGTTGTTTCTATTTGAGGCGCGGGGAGAACGGCTTGTACTGTTGGTGCTGAAACGGCTGGAGATACTGCATGCTCGCCTCCCTTTTTCATCTTGATTTTTCCTTTTTCTGTTTCGTATTCGAATTCAGTCAGTGAAGACTCATCTACTAATTTCACAAGTTGTTTAATCTCGCTAATTGATAACATTATTTATAACACTCCTCAATATTAATCTATACATGATATATAAGTTCAAATGCATTCGTCACGCATCCTAATTATTGTACCATACTTTTCATAGAAACTCGTAGTTTAACGCCGTTTTTTTGCAAAAAAATAGCCCAGAGCTGACTGGACTATTTTGTTCCATATTATTGGGCACGCGAAACGTATGACCCGCCTTCCGTTGTATTGACAACGAGTGTATCGTCTACATTGACGAAGAGTGGCACGTTGACAACAAGGCCAGTTTCTAGTGTTGCAGGCTTAGAACCACCCGAAGATGTGTCACCTCTGATTCCTGGATCTGTAGCAACGACTTTTAACTCAACTGTGTTTGGTAAATCAACACCTAAAGTTTCTCCTTGATACATAACGATTTGAACTTCCATATTTTCACGCAAAAACTTCAATTCGTATTCGATTTGTTTTTCTGGAAGCTCAATTTGATCGTATGTTTCTGTGTTCATGAAAACGTGTTGGTCACCACTCGCATATAAATATTGCATTTTGTTGTTGTCAATTTGCGCCTTGGCTACTTTTTCACCGCCGCGGAAAGTTTTTTCTTGGATAGCGCCAGTACGTAAGTTACGCAATTTTGAACGAACGAACGCAGCACCCTTCCCTGGCTTTACATGTTGGAAATCTAGCACGCGCCAGATACCATTATCTACTTCGATTGTTAAACCTGTTTTAAAATCATTTACTGAAATCATCTTTGTATCCTCCTACTTCAAAGTTGGGTTCATCCTTACTTATTTAACCACAAAACGAGTCATTATACAATTCTATAAAATAATTAGTTCCTTTGAAGAATGTGTTAAAACTTCATTTCCCGTTTCGGTAATTAAAATATCATCTTCAATCCTTACGCCGCCAATGCCTGCAAGATAAATACCAGGTTCATCAGTTACAACATTCCCTGGTACGAGAATATTAGGGCTTTTCATCGAAAGGTTAGGGCCTTCATGGATTTCCAAACCAATACCGTGCCCTAGCGAATGCCCGAATGCGTCACCATAACCTTTAGACGCAATGTAATCACGAGCAATTGCATCTGCTTCAATGCCTGTCATTCCTGGTTTTAGCGAGTCAATGACTTTAAGTTGCGCTTCTAATGTCACAGCGTAAATTTCTTTTAACTGAGCACTCGGTTCTCCAATCGCAATCGTACGCGTCATATCAGAGCAGTAACCGTTATAGTAACAACCATAATCCATCGTTACAAAGTCGCCTACCTCAATAATTTTGTCCGACGCAACACCATGCGGTAAGGCAGAGCGGAGCCCAGATGCTACAATCGTATCAAAAGAAGAACCAGATGCCCCATTTCTACGCATGAAAAACTCTAGTTCATTGGACACTTCTAATTCTGTTAAACCTGGCTTTATAAAAGTCAAAATGTGCGTAAATGCAGCGTCTGCAATCTCACAAGCCGTTCTGATTGCAGAAAGCTCAGATGCTGTCTTCACTTTTCGCATATCTTCAAAAAGATCACTAAATGGTTCTAATTTTGCTGAGAAAAAGCTTTGCATCAACTTGTGCTCGGCTACTGTCACATATGCTTCCTCAAAATAAAGCGTTTGAAGGCCTAATTCAGCAATGATGCCTTGAACTTCTTCAAAAATTGGCCCTTTATTTTGACGTATTTCAAAACCAATCGCTTGTTTTGCTGCTTGCTCTGTGTAACGGAAATCCGTGATGAAAAAAGCATTGTTTGGCGTGATAAGCGCGATGCCAGTCGTTCCAGTGAAGTCCGCCACATAGCGACGGTTGTAGTCGCTTGTCACTAACACAGCTTCCATCTTCCTATCTGTTAATGTTGCTTGAATTTTTGCTAATTTATTCATTCCACAATTCCTCCTAAATCTTTCGTTATGTAATGTTTATTTTCGCTCGAATACAGCTATTCTAACACAAATGATGCGAAATAACTTTTTTTATGCGTTATAACTATACGAAATCATCAAATTAGCGTAGAATAACAGTTGTATACTAAATAAGGCTGGTGAACGATTTTGAGTGAACAGACAAAAGGAATATATGGCGGTCAAGCCGTGGTCGAGGGCGTAATGTTTGGAGGCCGAAATGAGACTGTTACTGCTATCCGACGAAAAGACGGCACGATTGAATACTTCTATTTAGCGAAAAACCCTCCCGGTTGGGTGCAAACACTAAAACGAATTCCTTTTATTCGAGGCATTGTTGCTTTAATTGAATCAAGTGCAATCGGTTCTAGGCATTTAACTTTTGCGACGGATCGCTATGATGAGGATCCGCTTGACGAACAGGAGAATCAAAAAATAGAGAAAAAGGAATCAAAACTTGCAATGTGGCTTGGCGTGGCAGTTGTTGGGGTTCTTTCCTTCATCTTCGCAAAATTTGTTATGACACTTATTCCTGTTTTTATTGCAAACCTATTTCGCCCTGTCGTGTCCGGGGATATGGGGCAAATTATGCTAGAAACATTATTTAAATTGATGCTTTTGCTTGGATATATCTTTGCTGTTTCGCAAACCCCGATTATTAAGCGCGTATTCCAATATCACGGGGCAGAGCACAAAGTCATCAATTGCTACGAAGCAGATTTAGAGCTCACTGTTGCTAATGTCCAAAGCAGGTCACGGCTCCACTATCGTTGTGGCTCTAGTTTTATACTGTTCACCGTGATTGTCGGTATGTTTATTTATATGCTCGTACCTACAGATCCGCTTTGGGTTCGCGTTGTTAACCGGATTTTACTCATTCCAGTTGTACTAGGCGTAGCATTTGAAGTTCTACAATTAACGAATAAATGCCGTAATATCCCAATTTTGAAATATCTTGGCGTTCCTGGTCTTTGGCTACAACTTTTAACGACAAAAGAACCACAAGATGATCAAGTAGAAGTGGCTATCGCATCATTTAATGAATTGCATCGCGTAGAACAGGATAAAAACGAAGAAGCACTACCCAAAAATCTAGAATTGCTAGAATGAGGTGAAAATTATGCGTAAACTCCCTATCTGGTTTTATATTTTAGCTATTTTTGCCGTGATTGGTATTTTTTTCGTAGGTTTCAAAAATATCATTAGTAGTCTCATTGTCTCTATCATTCTGGTTCTTCTCATTTGGCTACTCTTTCGCTTTTTGGGAAACCGCCCAAAAAAAGACGACAAATACCAAAGCGCGGTTAAACAATCGCAGAAATTACGTGCTCAAAAGCGGCCACAAACAAAAAAACGAAAAACTTCCTTGAAAGTCATTGATGGAAAGAAAAAATAAGTTATAATGGTAAGTGGAGATAAAGAAAAGAAAGGGGTATATCAGCTTGAATATTGACTGGAGTTGGGTTTTAGCAATTGCTATTTTGCTCGTATTGCTAGGCTATGAAGTGTATCAATATATAATGCGTAAGAAAGCGTTAACCATTTTAACAGAGGAAGAATTCAAAAAAGACTTCCGGAAAGCGCAATTAATCGACGTTCGCGAGCCGAAAGAATTCGATGCTGGACACATTTTAGGAGCAAGAAACATTCCGATGTCCCAAATGAAAGCTCGCAAAGCAGAGATTCGTCAAGATTTGCCAGTTTACTTGTATTGCCAAGGCGCACAGCGAAGCAACCGTGCCGCAATAATGCTTTACAAAGCAGGATACACCAATGTATTCCAGCTAAAAGGCGGTTACAAAAGATGGACAGGGAAAACAAAATCAAAATAAGAATAAGCCACTGAGCTCAAATATCGCTTAGTGGTTTTTTCTAAGGAGGCGCTTTTACTATGTCAAAAAAAATGCAAACACCTAAGATACCAGTACATTTGGATGCATTGGATTCAAATTGGTTATCTGAGGAAGTGTATCTTCGTGAAGTTTTAATAGAGGATCGTGAATTCAATTTTGATCCAATGGAGCGAATTGTGCTCGATCAAGTGATTTTGCGAAACGTGAGCTTTGTGACACTAGAATTCCCAAATATCGAGTTAACAGATGTTATTTTTGAAAAGTGTAATCTGTCAAACGTTATCTTTAATTCGGCTATTATCCATCGTTGTCAGTTCATAGATTGTAAGCTTACCGGCGCTGATTTCTCGGATTCACTCATACATAATACCCTCTTTCAAGACTGCTTGATGACGATGAGTTCGCTCGGTTTCTCGAAATTCAAGCATGTAGAATGGCGCGACTGTTCACTTTTAAATGCGGATTTCTATGAAAGTGAACTGAAACACTCCGAAATCATTAATTGCAAGTTGAATGAGGCTAACTTTTCAAATGTTCTGATGGAAAGCATCGACCTTAGCGTAAACCATTTTGATGGTATAACGGTTTCGCTTGATAAATTACAAGGTTGCCGCGTAACTTCTGAACAAGCGCTTAGTTTCGCCAGAGCCCTTGGCGTTGTAATCACTGAGGATAACTAGAGAAGCCGTGTTTCCCGCTGAAAATTGGGAAACACGGCTTTTCTTCATGTTGTTACTTCATCTTCTACTTTCTCTTGATAACGCAAAACAGGCTTTCTTGCTGCTTGTGTTTCGTCTAAACGCTTGACATATGTGTTGTAAGGCGCCTCTTGTACAATTTCAGGGTTGTCTTCCGCCTCTTTCGCAATTTTAAGCATAACATCGATAAATCCGTCTAACGTCTCTTTTGACTCGGTTTCCGTTGGTTCAATCATGATCGCTTCCTCTACAATTAATGGGAAATATACAGTTGGTGGATGGAAGTTGTGATCCAGCAGACGTTTAGCGATATCTAATGTGCGTACACCTAATTGTTTTTGACGTTTTCCAGAAAGGACAAATTCATGCTTACAAACTTGATCAAACGGCAAGTCATAGGCACCTTCTAGACGGCGCATCATATAATTCGCATTTAATACCGCATATTCCGTCACTTTTTTCAGACCATCTGGCCCCATCGTACGAATATACGTATAAGCACGAACATTGATGCCGAAGTTTCCATAATAAGGTTTTACACGACCGATAGATTGTGGATAGTTATAATCAAATGTATATTTATTCGCTTTTTTCGTTAAAACTGGTGTTGGTAAAAACGGGATCAAGTCCTTCTTAACGCCGATTGGTCCAGAACCAGGGCCACCACCGCCATGAGGGCCAGTGAATGTTTTGTGCAAATTCAAATGCACAGCGTCAAAGCCCATATCACCAGGACGCACTTTTGCCATGATAGCATTCAAGTTGGCGCCGTCATAATACAATTTTCCACCCGCTTTATGGACGATATCTGCCATTTCAACAATATCTGCTTCAAAAAGCCCTAGCGTGTTTGGATTTGTCAACATAAGGGCTGCTGTATCATCACCAACAACACTTTTTAGGTCATCGATGTCTACAAGTCCTTTTTCATTGGATTTAACTGTAATGATATCAAAACCAGCTACAGAAGCCGATGCAGGATTGGTACCATGCGCAGAGTCAGGAATGATTACCTTTGTTCGTTGGTGATCTCCATTCGCTTCATGAAAAGCGCGAATTAACATTAACGCTGTCCACTCACCATGGGCACCAGCTGCCGGTTGTAATGTCACTTCATCCATGCCGGTGATTTCTACTAAGCTTTCTTGAAGATCATACAACAATTCCATCGCGCCCTGCACTGATTCTTCTGGTTGATACGGGTGAATATTAGCGAAACCAGGGAAACGTGCAACTTTTTCATTAATTTTCGGATTATATTTCATTGTACAAGAACCAAGCGGATAAAATCCCGAATCCACGCCAAAATTATGATTGGATAACGTTGTATAGTGACGCATTAATTCCAATTCGCTTAATTCTGGCAAAGCTGGAGGCGTTTCACGGACATAAGTGGCACCAAATAAACTCGCTAAATCAACTTCCGGCACATCTCGTTCTGGCAAACTATATCCAACGCGTCCAGGAACGGATCTTTCAAATACTAATGGCATTGTTTCGCTGTTATTCATTTTGAACCCTCCAAACTTGTGACAAGCATCTCGACTTCTTCTTTTGTTCGCATTTCAGTCACAGCAACAAGCATGTGATTCGCGTACTTCTCTTCATAGTTTCCTAAATCATATCCACCGATAATCCCCTGATCTAGCAAACCTAGATTCACTTCTTTAATAGGTTTCGACAATTTGACGACAAATTCATTGAAGAATGCATCGCCAGAAACAACATTGAAGCCTTTTTCTTGGAATGTTTTCTTCGCAAAATGAGATTTATCAATGTTTTGTTTCGCCATTTCTGTGAGGCCTTGTTTTCCGAGTGCGCTCATTGCAACTGACGAAGCAAGCGCATTTAGGGCCTGATTGGAGCAAATATTAGATGTTGCTTTATCACGCCGAATATGTTGTTCCCGTGCTTGTAGTGTTAGCACGTAGCCGCGTTTTCCATTCTCATCTACAGTCTCCCCAACAAGACGTCCCGGAACTTTACGAGTCAATTTCGATGTAACTGCAAAATAACCACAGTGCGGACCTCCGAATGCTTCAGAAATTCCGAATACTTGTGTATCGCCAACAACAATATCGGCACCAAACTGTCCTGGTGGCGTTAAAGCTCCCAAAGCAAGCGGATTGCTAGAAACAACAAAAAGTGCTTTATTATCATGTGCTAAAGGGGCAATCTCTTGCAGCGCCTCTACTTGGCCGTAAAAATTTGGATATTGCACAATAACTGCTGCCACCGTATCATCTATTTGTGATTCTAAAGCAGTTATGTCTGTTACACCATTCTTTTCATCAATTTCTACGACGTCAATATGCTGCCCTTTTGCATACGTTTTAACAACATTTCGCGATTCTGGGTGGACTGCTTTTGAGATCAGGATTTTTTTGCGTTTTGTGTGGGCACTTGCAAGCATAGCTGCTTCGGCAAGTGAGGTTCCACCATCATACATGGAAGAATTCGCTAAATCCATACCGGTAATCTCAGCAATCATCGTTTGAAATTCAAAGATGGCTTGTAATTCCCCTTGCGAAATCTCAGGTTGATAAGGCGTGTAAGCAGTGTAAAATTCAGATCGAGAAATCACGCTATCCACTACGGTTGGAATGTAATGATTATACACACCAGCTCCTAAAAAGGAGGCATATTCCACCGAATCCGCATTCTTTCCAGCTAATTTAGCCAGTTCTTTCAAAAGTGCTGGTTCTGATTTTGCAGGCTTCAAGTCATACTCACGGTTGAAACGAATCGACTCAGGAATATCCGTAAAAAGTTCATCAATAGAAGAAACGCCGATAGTATCCAACATATCCTTCTCATCTTGCTCAGTCATTGGTAAAAAACGATGTTTAGCCATAATTTTATATCCTCCTCATTATTTCACGCGTTTATAAAATGGGGTTTTAACAACTTTTGCTTTGAGTTTTTTATTACGAACTTCGACTTCAACCTCTGTATCAAGCTCCGTAAAAGCAATATCAATAAGTGCCAATCCTAAATTCTTGCCAAGCGTTGGAGATTGAGTTCCGCTTGTTACAACTCCGATCTCCTGATCCCCAGCAAAAACTTTATAGTCATGTCTCGGTATCCCACGATCAATTAACTCAATACCAACAGATTTACGTGTCAATCCAGCTTCTTTTTGCTCTATTAAAGCTTGTTTTCCAATAAAATCAGACTCTTTTTGCAGTTTTACCGCAAAGCCAACACCTGCCTCAAGTGGAGAAATATCTTTTGTCAGCTCCTGACCATACAGAGCTAAATTAGCTTCAAATCTCAAAGTATCTCGTGCACCAAGCCCGATTGGCAAGACATCTTTTTCTAAAATTGCCTCCCAAACACGTGGTGTATCAGCAGCTTTTGTATAGATTTCAAAACCATCTTCACCAGTATAACCAGATCTTGAAATAAGAGCTGGAACGCCTGCAATTTCGACATTATCAACAAAGCCGAAGAATGTAAGAGATGTTAAATCAGCCTCTGTCAGCGTTGCTAGAATGTCTTGTGCGTTAGGTCCCTGTAGCGCTAATTGTCCATACTCTGCCGATACATTGGACACCGTAACCCCGTCCGGAGCATGCTCTGCCAGCCATTCAAAGTCCTTCTGCGTATTTGACGCATTTACCACAAGAAGATAATCTTCATCCGCTCTCATATAAACAACCAAATCATCGACTACGCCACCTGATTCATAACACATAATATTATACTGCGCTTTTCCAATTTTTAATTTTGAAATATCATTGGATAATACATTCTGCAAAAATGCCAGACTATCTGGCCCATGTACCGCAACTTCCCCCATATGAGACACATCAAATAGCCCAGCATTTGTTCTTACAGCTTCATGCTCGGCTTTTATTCCTGAAAATTGCACAGGTAAATCCCATCCACCAAAATCAATTGTTTTTGCACCATACTTTTCATATATAGGAAAAATAGGCGTTTTCTTTAAATCTGTCATGTGAATCCTCCTCTTTTTTTGCATACTAAAAGGACTTACTCGTTAAAATAAGTCTCTGTCGTACTCCAAAATTAAGGAATATTGCCTCCAGAGTTGCGTCCCATAAACATCCTTTTGCCTGAGAGTTTCACATTCACATGCTTTCCCCGTCGGCGCCGCAAAATTTGCAGTCTCTCTGTCTATTTTCATCCGCTCTTTTATGTATTAGTTGCCTTTTCTATATGTTACCACGAGAACCTATCGTTCGGCAAATAATTAAATTTAAGAAGATGATTTTAATTATTTTAGTTTATTGTTCGTAATGAAAGGGCTTTATTGATAATTCGTTTTTATATTGTACGTATGTGAACGAACGAACAAAATGAAGAGTGACAAAATATTTTTTTATCCCTAATTCCAAAGTTTATATGATTCTTTTCGTTTACAAGATGCTTTTTTACGTTATTTTTCCACTTGAAAATCACAAGGTCGTTTTTGCTTATGGAGAGGAATTTTATGAAGTTACGGCGAATACATTTAGCATAGACAAAAAAATAAGGAGTTTACGATATGATTCAGAATTTAGCCAACACTCTCTTAAACCAAGCAATACTGCTCACAGCAAGCGATGTACATCTCATACCCACTGAAAACCATTATCGTATTCTTATGCGCATAAACGGGAGACTGCAGCTCTTTACATTAATGCCTCTTGATAATGGCGAACGACTTTTAGCCCACCTAAAATATCGCGGATTTATGGATATAAGCGAGACGAGAAGGCCGCAAAGTGGCTCTTTTCAAACTACAATTCATGGATGCAAAATATCTGTTCGACTCGCCACTATTTCAAATTTTCGGTTTATCGAGAGTATGGTAATTCGTGTATTTGCGGAACAAGAAATACTACCGTTTCAAAAAAGTAGCGTTTTCCGACAAATAACGCAACATATTCTGGCACTCGCAAAAAAACAATCAGGCCTGCTACTATTCTCAGGAGCAACAGGCAGTGGAAAAACATCAAGCATGTATAGCTTAGCCCATTCGCTAAATCTACAATACCCTTTACAAATTATAACAATTGAAGACCCCGTCGAGCAACCTATGCCAACTTTCTTACAAGTACAAATAAATGAGAAGGCTGGGTTAGATTATGCAGATATTATCCGTGCTACACTTCGGCATGATCCAGATATTTTAATTGTTGGTGAGATTAGAGATACACACACAGCTAAGATGGTTATTCGAAGTGCTTTGACAGGGCATCTTGTTCTCAGCACAGTCCATGCAGATAGTCCGTACGGTGTTCTGTCACGTTTGCTAGAGCTTGGTGTAGACAAAGAAGAGTTACGACAATGTCTTATCGGTATTTCTTACCAACAATTGAAACATCTCTATTGTATGTTTTGCAATCAAAGATGTTATCCGCTATGCAACCACCTGGTGCAAAAAAGAACAGCACTTTATGAATTTATAGAAAAACAGCAAATTAGTAAGTTCCTCACGACTACTATAGAAGCAGACATGCCAAGCAATATAGGTGAGCAACTTAAGAAAGGAGTCTGTTATGGCTTTTTCCCTTCATAATAACTGGCGCGCTGATGGTGAGTTTCTCATACGTCTCGCCGACTTACTAAGTAAGGGGTTCACCATGGAAGAAGCAATCTCTTTCCTCTCAATTACAGCGCCAAAAGATGCCCTCAGAAATGAAAAAATAATTGAAATACTATCATCAGGTGCTCCTTTTAGCGAAGCGCTATCACAAGCTAATTTCCCAAGCTTTGTTTGTACACAGCTACACTATGCAAGTAAACATGGTTACTTTAGCGAAACCGTCCAAGAAACGGGTGATCACTTGATACGAAAAGCGGAGCAACAAAAGGCATTACGTAAGATTTTCCAATACCCTCTCATTCTTTTTATTACTGTAATTGTCGTATTCTTTCTTTTACGCATTTTCCTACTGCCTAAATTTGACACGCTATTTAGCCAACTAACACATGGTGAAAATCAAACAACCAATTTCACCTATTTTATTTTAGAAAAACTACCGCTTATTTTTCTTGCATTTCTAGGGATTTTATTCATCATATGCACTTTTTTTCTAACAAAACAAAGAAAAAAGAATTCCTATGAGCGCGCCCAGCTCTATTGTACTTTACCAATTATAAAAAAATTTATGCGCTTGCACTATTCTCAATTATTTGCCCGTGAATGTGGTTATTTATTAAAAAGTGGTCTATCCATCAATGATATGGTTCAAGTGTTTGCACTCCCCGATTCCCCTGGCTTATTCAAACATATCAGTGAATCTGTTGAAAAGGCATTTTCTGACGGAACATTATTCACTAAATCGCTCACTACCTTCACTATTTTCGAACCCGAAATGATTTATATTGTCCAACATGGTGAGAAAAACGGCCAATTAGCTGAAGAACTCTTATTTTACTATAAGCTTTGTCATCAAAAGTCTGAAGAAAAAATAGAAAAAATATTTAGTTTTATACAACCTGCCGTTTTTATGATAATTGGCATACTTATTGTATCCATCTATCTATCCATTCTTTTTCCGATGTTCTCGATGGTGAACTCCATCTGAATAATAAAAATTAGGAGTGATTTCAATGTTAAAGAATTTTAATTGGAAAGACGAATCTGGGTTTACGCTGGTAGAAATGTTAATAGTTTTACTCGTAGTTAGCGTACTACTTCTACTGACTATACCTAATATTGTGAAACAAAGTAAATCTATCAACGACAAAGGATGCGATGCTTTTATAACTATGGTTCAAGGACAAGCTCAAGCATACCAACTAGAAAACAACAAAGTCCCTTCTCTACAGGATCTTTTGACCGGTGGATACCTTAAAGGAGAACAGAAAAAATGTCCTAATGGAAAAGATGTACAGATTGATGGTAGCGGAAAGGTGACAGAAGTTCGTTGAAGCAGAATGGATTTACTCTAATGGAGATGCTCCTTGTCCTCACTATCAGCTTTATTATTTTAAGTATCAGCATTTTTCCAGCAGGCAATCTAATGACTCACCTGTTAGAAAAACAAAGCTTGGATCAACTCAAGATGGATATAATGTATTTACAAGGAGAATCTATAACAAAGGGGCAAAAAACTACGCTTCTATTAAATGGGAACAATCATTCCTATTCAGGGAAATCAGAGACATTAACGCTAGAAAGGAGCTTTACGCCAACACTCCGTTTCCAAGAAAAAAGTGACCAAATATTTCATTTTTCTCCTCCCTTTGGCAATATTAGTAAGTTCAAAACAATTATTATCGAAGGACAGAATAAAAAATATGCGCTTATCTTTCAAATTGGAAAAGGGAGGTTTCGTATTGATGAAATCTAATGGCTTTTCTATGCTAGAATCACTTTTTGCTATCAGCCTCCTTTCGATGATTGCCCTGTCATTACTGCCAATGGTGATGCAAATTAAGCAAAATTTACATTGGCAAAATCAAAAGACAATAGCACACCAGCTACTCTCAGAGGAAAGTTCATTTCATTTAAACAATAACTTTTTGTCAACTTACGATACCACAATTAAAAACCAAGAGTATCGAATCTCTTATAACCAGGAGGCGAAGCAACTTTGCGCTGTATATGCTAAAGAAAACATTTGTTACGATATCAAATAAACAGGGATTCACTTTGCTAGAATCCCTGTTTTCTCTACTGATTGTTATTATTATAGCTTCTTTTATCCCACTTCTCTTCCAAAGCTATGCATCTGTATTAAAAGTAATAGATGTTGATAAAAATTATGAATGGCAACTCTTCATAAACCATACACGAAAAGAACTAAGTACCGGCACACAAATAACCGTAACAGACCATAAGATTACTTTCTTTTCTCAATCTAAGTTAGTGAGCTACGAAAACTATCGGAATTTAACACGTCGCTCTATTAATAATAAAGGCCATGAACCGCTTTTAACGAACGTAAAACAAGATAGGTGGTCTAAAAAATCTAATGAGGAGCTTTTGTACGAAGTCAAATTTGAAGATGGAACCGAATTATCTGCTCGTTTTCATATTCATTCAGAAGGGATTAAATAGCATGCACCAAAATGGATTTAGCTATATTTTATGTCTTTATGTTACTTTAATTGGCATCATCACAATGATTGGAGCTGCTAATATCTATGTCTCCAAACTACAAATGGAAAAACAATTACAAAATCATTATCTGGCCACCACTCTAACCAACTTATCCATATCAAATAATATTTCGCGAATCAAGGCAGAGCAAAAAACATTTACAGAAAAGCACAATAGCGCTGTTTTATGGTATAATTGGGCAGGTAGTACAGAGGATGACATTAGGTATGAAACCCTCATCGAATTGAGTAATGGTTACATGCTTAAGCAAAGCGTTTTTTGGGATATTAAATTACAAAAAATTCGCCTTCTACTAAATTAAATAACTTAAGGAGGACTTGTATGAATCAAATTGTGCTAACAGGATTTATGGGGGCTGGGAAATCGACAGTTGGGAAAATACTTGCTAAGGAGTTAGTATTACCACTCGTTGATATCGATACAGAGATAGAAGCCAAACATCAAACATCAATTACAGAAATTTTTGCGAATTTGGGTGAATCCGTATTCCGAAACATAGAACATCAAATTTTGGTCAGCGCTTTGTCCCGAGATGCGATTATATCGACCGGAGGAGGTATTATTTTATCCAAGGATAATCGAATGCAGCTAGGAACCGCTAATTTTGTTGTCTACTTAAAAACAAGTCCCTCTATTTTTCTTAACCGATTAAAAGGAGATACAACACGCCCACTCATTCAAGAAAAAAGCAAAGAAGAAATTACCGCTTTATTTGAGTCGCGAACAGAACTATATGAAGAAGTAGCCGATTTGATTTTAGAAACAGATAATTTAACACCTATGGAAGTTGCAAAAATAATAAAACAAGATTTTCAAAAAAGAAAGGAGCAATTATGACACAACCAGTTCTAGAAATAAATCATTTAGTGAAACAAATTGGTGCCAAACCAATTATTAAAGATATCTCTTTCTCTGTCAATGAAGGAGAAATATTTGGACTTCTCGGACCTAATGGTGCTGGGAAAACAACCATTATACGAAGCATTGTTAAACTTATTAATAAAACAAGCGGAGATATAAAGATTCTAGGAAAGGATATTGATGCTGACTATACAGATGCCATTCAACAAGTCGGGGCTATCGTTGAAAATCCAGAGTTCTATCCTTACATGACTGGTTTACAGAATTTAGAAGCATTCGCCTCTATGTCACGTAGTAAAATCTCCAATGAACGTATCGATGAAATTATACAACTTGTCCATTTGGAGAAGGCAATTAATAATAAAGTCAAAACATATTCTTTAGGAATGCGCCAAAGATTGGGTGTTGCTCAAGCACTTATTCATGAGCCGAAGCTACTAATTTTTGACGAACCTACAAATGGCCTGGATCCAGAAGGTATGAAGGAATTTCGTTTACAGATGAAAGCATTAGCTAGTCAAGGTGTTAGTGTTCTTGTTTCTTCACACCTACTAACAGAGATGGAGCAGTTATGTGACCGCTTTGCAATTATAGAACGTGGAGAACTAACCCATATTGCAGACATGCAACAAGAAAATATTGCCGAAGCTGAGCAATTGAAAACTTTTCATATGCATCTTGAGCCGCTTGAACTCTCTAAAGAATTACTCACTAATTGGAATATTGACTACATAGTTGCCGATAATGGAACATCACATTTCTTTATAAAAAGTAGTCCTTCGAATATCCCATTGCTCGTGAAGAAATTAGTGAGTGAAGAAGTTTCCATATTTACAATAGAGGTGCATACTAAGACATTGGAAGAGCGTTTCTTAGAAATCACAAAAAACAATGGAGGTAGTATGGAATGATGTCATTAATAGCAAATGAAACAAAGAAAATAGCACTACGATTTAGTACATGGCTATACCCACTTATTATTGTAGCTATCATCATTGCTTTGTCCGCAAGTTATAAATCTTTTGTCCCAGATATTGATAATGTTCAATTATTGCTTTCTATAAATAGCATCAGCATGTTTTTAGTTGCCCTATTTTCTATAGTATTAGCTAGCGCTGTTGTATCGTCAGAATTTAGTTATGGCACAATTAAATTGCTATTGATTCGTCCCTATCAACGTTGGCAAATCCTCCTTTCCAAATATATTGTTGTTCTTATGTATGCCATTATTTTGACTCTATTTACTGTTATAATGTCCTATATTATTGGCGGTATTCTTACTTCTTTTGGTAGTCTAACCCAAGATATCAGTACATCTAATCCAACTTTTTCAGAAAATGGAGATATTACTAATGTTGGACAAACTGCTATTGATGCGTTAGGTTCGAGGCTAGGTTACTTTACTATCCAGCTTATTTTCTCCTCATCCATCGCTTTTATGATTTCATCACTATTACGAAGCCAAGCATTGGCCGTAGGAATTGGTCTGTTTCTTCTCTTTGTTAACAGCATTGCCGGGGGGATTATGCTTATGTTAGTAGAGCAATTCCAATGGTTTAAATATATTTTCTTGGCACCGCTATATTATGTTAGCATGTATGCCAATGGGCTAGGAATGGAGGTCAAAGGTCTTTCACCAGAACTAGCTATCGGTGTCCTATCCGTATATTACGCTATTTTTATGGTTCTCTCTTTCCTCTTCTTCCAGAAACGTGATGTATCGGTTTAATTCGATAAAATATAAAAAGCCAGAAAAACTATCGCTGTGTTGTACTGAACCCCAAAAGTTAGATTTTTGGATTCACAATCAGTGAGATAGCTCTTTTTCTGGCTTTTTAAAACATTTTATCACGATGTGGTATTAAATAGACTGTGTTTTTTGTTTCTAAATCAATTATTTGATCGAATAAGTATCCGTATAAACAATACCTTCCATTTGGTGATGTCACAATGGGTTCGTTATTGGTTAATTCTAGTATTGTCTCTGTTTTTTTATGTTTAGGATCTATCTTTACTAGCTTAAACTCGCTACCATGATCTTCCAATTTCTTACTTTCATAGGGTTCAAAAGTAAGAAATGACTCCTTCTCAACATTCAAATCATAAAATGGAAAGAAAGTACCTAGCCCATCATATACTCTCGGAGCCTCATATTTGTAGTAGGATTCAAAGCCGACTGATCTAAAATTATATATCATCGTCTTATCTTCTTTACTTGGTTCCATAGTTAGCAATGTATTTGTAGATACAGCAAATTGGTATACATCGGCCACAACAAGGCTCTTAACTGTTTTATCTCGCATATCCTCTAAATAAAGATCGCCTCTGTCCTTTTGCGGGGACGACTTTTGGTTGAATACAAATAAATTATCGCTATACCAAGAAACAAATGGTGAACTCGTGTTTAGCTTGGTTACATTACCAGTTGGAATATCCCATCGAAATACTTGATAATTCCAATCTGTGTCAAATGTCGTAAGGAACATTTTATCTTGATCATCACGGTTCCAAGAAAATTCTATATTTTGAGGCTGCACTTCCTTTGTACTAAGGAGCGCACCAGACATCGAAATAACATCTAATGCAGCTTTGTCTTTAT
Organism: Listeria rocourtiae subsp. hofi; assembly: GCF_963575615.1. Taxonomy (NCBI): domain Bacteria; kingdom Bacillati; phylum Bacillota; class Bacilli; order Caryophanales; family Listeriaceae; genus Paenilisteria; species Paenilisteria rocourtiae. The sequence continues at coordinate 78,319 of NZ_CAUYTL010000005.1, forward strand.
TTTTTGCAGAATAGATAAGAAAGCGATCGCGATTAGGACTAATAATCACTTCCGAAATAACATGTGTTGTTTCATAAATCTGATGACGTTTTTCAGTAAATACATTTAGCCGATCAAAAGTTACTTTCCCCTCTTTTTTCAGCTGTATAAGGATGTTCTCATCATCAATCCAACCAACAACACGTTGAAATTCCTTGGGCTGAATATTCAGCGTCTTTATCTTGCTAGAAGTAGTTGTTTTTTCTTTGCTAACAGGTATCTCCTCATGTTGACAGCCGTAGGAAATAAATAAAAGGCCTAGGATAGTAATGATGAAACTTATGTGAATTTTATACATCTTTCCCCTGCCTCCTCATGCTAATAAGATATTACTATTTTACCCTGACAACAAGGAAGTGAAACAAACTTCCAAAATAACAAAAGAAAGCTAGGGAGACCATAAGCGTTATGTTGGCGCCGATGATACAACCTAGCTAAGATGATAAAACTATTCAGATGGCAAAGCTAACCATGCTGCTCCTAAGACACCAGCATCATTTCCAAGTGTCGCAATTGAAATGGATGTTGACTCTCGAACAGCTGGGAAAACCATACCTTCAAAATAGTTTTGAATCGGTTTTAAAAGTGCATCGCCGGCAGCTGAAACACCACCACCGATAATGATTTTTTCAGGATTGAGCATATTACCAATGTGGCTACACGCTAAGCCTAGGTAGAAGCAAATATAATCAACCACTTGTTTTGCTAGCTCATCCCCTTCTGCAGCAAGGTCAAAAATCAATTTAGAGGTAACATCTTCTGTTCCTTCTTGAATAAAATCTTTTAGCTTTGACTTAGTTTCAAATGATTTAGCTAAGTCTTTTGCTACACGCACGATTCCTGTAGCAGAAGCAATTGTTTCTAGGCATCCCTTTTTCCCACAGGTGCAATCGTAAGCTTGTTTACTAGTGTCTACAGTGATATGCCCAATTTCACCAGCCGCTCCTTTTGCTCCGTGAAGGATTTTTCCTTCTGCAAATATCCCACCGCCAACACCGGTTCCTAGTGTTACAAAAAACACATTTGCCGAGCCTTCTCCGGCACCTTGCCATCTTTCTCCCACTGCTGCGATATTAGCATCGTTATCTAAATAAATATCAAGGCCGGTGATATTTTTAAGATTTTCCGCTACATTTTGCTCCTTCGCCCAGTTGAGATTGTATGCACCTTTTACAGTCCCTGTTTCGTAGTTGATAGTTCCAGGTGTACCCATTCCAATACCATAGAAAATGTCATTATCCAATTGTAAATCCGTTAATTTTTGGTTGATGCTATCACCGATATTTCGAACTATGTGAGAACCTTCATCTGAAATATCCGTTTTGACAGACCACTTTTCCTCAATTTTCCCATCGGTTGTTAAAATTGCGATTTTTGCAGTTGTGCCACCAAGGTCAACGCCAATTAATTTCTTTTCCATTTTCACATGTCTCCTAATCTACTACTTTATTTTTTGCCTTCTCTTTATCTAATTCTACTTTAAGAATGGACCTTGCGCAGGCATAGACTTCACGATCAAGCAATTTATGTTTAAACAGTTCGGTCAGCTCGTATTCCATCATTTCGATATCCCATTGACGCTTGCCAAGATATATGATAATACCATATTTCTTCAGCAACTGAGCCACATCATAGACTGTTTTCATAACAATACCTCTTATCTTATTTGAATTTTGCTTTCTAAATATTGTTTATACTGGGCGTATGTTTCTGTGTTTTGCTGTTCCACTGCTATAGTAGCTTCTCTTAACGCTGCTTCAATATCCCCTTGCATTTCATAACTACGAGCTAGTAAGAAGTGAGCATGCGGATTAAAGTTTTCTTGCGCAATGGCTTCTCTTGCAAAATTTGCTGCCTCTTGATTGTTCTCTTTAATCGTAGCGATGACTGCTAAATTTGTAAAAGTAAGGCCATCCGCGCTACCAGAAACTTGGAGTTGCTGCAAGATTTTTTGTGCTGTTTCATAATCTTCATTTTGAATAAAAGCGCCCGCTACAGCATTCGCGTTTTGTGGATCATAAGGGTGTTTCCCTTTGTCAAAGCCAAACCACAGGAAAAAAGCAGTAAGCAAAATAGCAGAAGCTCCGTAAAGAATTCGGCGCCAGTGGAAGTATTGATGAGGCATGGATAAAGCTCCTGCAACTAGGAATCCACCTACTAAACCACCAATATGACCTGCTAAATCAATACCTTGTGAGAACAAATCGACAACTAAATTGACGACAACTAGTCCTGCAATGCTTATTCCTAATGATTTTGCATAAATATGAGGCTTCAAAACGACTAAATATAGCAAAGCTCCAAAAATACCAAAGATTGCTGTACTTGCACCGGCAGCCACGTTGATGTTGAAAACAAAGCTTGCCACAACCCCTGTAATTCCTGATAGGAAGTAAATCAAGGCATAGCGCCATTTGCCATAAAGCTTTTCTGCCATTGGACCTATGATATAGAGAACCACAGAGTTCATCAGCAAATGCAATAACCCGATATGGATAAACATAGGTGTGATAAAGCGCCACCATTCTCCTGCGTATATGAGCGGATTAAATTTGGCTCCCCACCTGACGAGGTTGAATGTATTGCTACTCGTGCCTCCTGTAAACGTCATAATTAAAAAGACGGCAATTTGAATCGCTAATAAAATATAGGTTACATATGGCTTTTCTTTGCGTGCTTGTACTTGTTCGTCACTTACTTTTGTAGTGATATAATTAATAACTACGCTACGTTCATTTGTAATACTACTTTCGTCTAATTCGGTAGGAACTTCAAAAGTATTGGCTGGTATATCTAGCTCTGTTTCCATTAGTTTTAGCTGGTCTGTAGCATTCTCTGAATCGATTAAAATGTTGTTCAGACTTATTTTCTCATTTTCTGATTGAAGTGGTTGATCGAACCATTCTGAAATGTTTCCAACTGGTTTGAAGGGGGTGATGTAAATATTGATTAATGGTAGTTTCAATCGTCCCATTTGTTTGCGCAAATCTTCGCAAACGCGCATTACGTGCTCAATGTCTCGCTCGACAACACTAGACCAACTGAGTTCTTTCATTTGAATTCGAATAACCGGTCGTTTCTTTTGGGCTGGATTATCTAGCCATAGTTCCTGTTTCTTCTCATGAAGGTGGATGAGTCTGTATCCTTCTTCAATGAGGAAATAGCTAGTTAAGCGCCAAAAAATATACTGTTCTTGGAGGCTCAAAAAATTCCCTGCTTTCTTTTAATATCCTGTTTATAAGTACTACTATACGCAAAAAAGCGAACATTGTAAATCAATCCCCGCCGATTTTCTGCTATTATTTCATATTATTTTCAATCACTAATTTTTGAACGGGTAGGTCGTGGGATTCTGGTGTAAAATTAAGGGTTATTTGATTGGAGTAGCAGAGCGAAATTGTATTTCCTTGGTAGTCCGCTAAGTATCTGTCATAAAAACCAGCGCCAAATCCAATTCGGTAGCCATCTTCACGGAATAAGACACCTGGAACGACTAACAAATCAATCGTTGTTTTTGGTGCAATGATGGCGTGTTCTGTGGGTTCATATAATCCTAGTGCTTTCTTACAAAGCTCATCGCCATCTTTATATATCCGAAATTGCATATTTTTCGTTTTGTTATTTGTTTCTGGTATGGATACTGTTTTTCCATCTTGCCATGCACGTTCGATAATTGCTTGTGTTGCTATTTCTGGAAATCTAGCAATTGTAATGCCGATATTTTTTGCATTTTTCCATGTTTCTTCTTGAAATAATTGCTCTGCGATTGATTGTGAGCGCTGTTCGTATGTAATTTTATCCATTTCACTTAATTTTTCTAGTATCTGTTTGCGTAACATTGCTTTGGTTGCCATCGATTCTCCCCCTCTACGTATGTTTTGCTAATAAAAAAAGCAACAGGTGGAAATCCTGCTGCTTACTTAGTTTCGCGGTGTAAAGTAACACGGCGCAATCTTGGACAATATTTCTTTAATTCAATACGTTCTGGGTTTTCACGTTTGTTTTTAGTAGTGATATAATTGCGATCGCCGCACTCAGTGCATTCTAAAGTAATATTAACACGCATTCTATTTCCCTCCAAACTCTAATCAAACTGAATTATTTATCAGACCTGTATTATAATATCATTTTTAAGGGCTTTAAGCAAGGATTCCTAAGCTTTTCTTTTTATTTTGTTTACAATATTGATTTTTGACTATGTTTTTGGCTGAATTTATGCTATAAATAGAAGTAGAGTTTAGGGAAAAGAGGTGTTATTAACACAATGACTGTTCTAATCATAATTCTTCTTGCCTGTGCTGTCATCCTATTCTTGCTTTCATTTATGCAAAAAGGAAATAGTAAACAGATAGAAAATGAGATGGAAGAAATCGCGTCTCAATTAATGCAAGAGAACTTCGAATTAAAAAAACGTGTGTCTACTCTAGAAAATACATTAAAAATCGATGCTGACACGGTCACGCCTGTTCGCACATCAAGCAAAAAACTGCGTGACTTAAGAAAAAAACAAATTATTACTTTGTACACTTCTGGCGTCACAATAGAAGAAATTGTTACACAATCGGAACTTTCAGAAGAACAAGTAAATGAAATAATTGCTGAATACGTCGCTCATTAAATTTTAGATACCATATAGGGAGGAAATAAGAAAATGAAACAATCACTTCGCATGCTGGCGTTAGGATTCTTGGTTTCAGCAGTGCTCTTGCTTGTCTTCGATACATTCTTCTCGTCAAGCGCACAAGCAGAGAAATCGGCGGAACCAAAAACTACTACTGCTGCTAAAACAGATGACAACGAAAATTACAAGAAAAAATACGAGGACTTACTTGCATCTCAAGAATTAGCAAAATCACAAGCTGCTGAGGCACAAAAAGCAGTAGCAGCTAAGAAAAAAGCGGAACAAGAAAAAGCAAAACAAGTGAAGAAATTTACGCTTGTTATCAAAAAAGGAGATCCGTCTTCTAAAGCAGGAAATGAATTGCAATTCGCAGGTATCATTAAATCTGGTGCTGAATTCGATAAATTCCTACGTTCAAACAACTACGAGAAATATGTTCGTGATGGAAGCTACGCAGTAGACAGTAACATGACGGCGGATCAAATCGCAAAAATTATTACACATAAAAACTGATAACCACTGGAAAACAGGAGGGCTTTCTTTAGAGCTTTCCTGTTTTTTAATTGTCTACAACGTTTTCAATGTGCTATAATGAAACGGAATTCCCATTATGAAAGGATGATGAATTATGGATATTGTAAAATTTTCGAACACTAACAACAATCACATTTTGGGAGCGTTTGATTTGATTTAAGGCTCCCCTATTTATAAAGGAGCGAAAACATTGATTATTATTAATTATGGATTTACAGGTTTTTTTGAGACGCAAACGATGCAGGAAGGACTTATTCCGGCACGTGTAACGGCTGTTTTTAAAGATTTTTTTAAAGTTGTATCAGATGATGGCGAGCATTTGGCCAAATTAAAATATGTTGCTTTTATGGGGGCAATGAACACGGAGCTTCCGGCTGTTGGTGACTTTGTGGCACTGGAAAGCCATCCGCAAGACACATCCCTCATTCATGGCGTAATGGATCGGAAGACAGTGTTCAAGCGAGCTGATCCGGGCGGTGGTGAACAATTGGTTGCAGCCAATTTTGATTATGTTTTTATCGTAAGTTCACTGAATCATGATTTTAACATCAATCGTTTGGAGCGTTATTTAACAATTGCTTGGGATAGTGGTGCAAAACCTGTCGTGATTTTAACCAAAGCTGACCTCAGCGAAAATGTAGCACAAGTAGTGACAGAAATCGAACTGATTGCTTACGGCGTACCGATTTTCGCAGTTGATAATTTATCAAGAAGCGGTTTTGATGAGATAGAAAGCTTTTTGAAACCTGGCGAAACGATCGTGTTACTAGGCTCGTCTGGTGTTGGCAAGTCTTCATTTATCAATGCCCTCTCCGGGAAGTCGCTGATGAAAACAAGCGGAATTCGAGAAGATGATTCAAAAGGGAAACATACGACGACACATCGGGAATTACATTTGTTGCAGTCTGGACTACTGGTGATTGATACGCCGGGGATGCGTGAACTAGGAATTGGTCAAGCGAGCGATGGTCTTGGCGAAACTTTTCAGGATATTGAACTACTGGCTCATGATTGCAAATTCCGCAATTGTCAACATGGCACTGAGCCCGGATGCGCCGTACAAGGCGCTTTAACGAATGGTAGCCTATCGGAGGCTCATTATGCTAACTGGATTAAATTAAAGCGAGAATTGGCTTATTTCGAGCGTAAAAACAACCCTGCTTTGCAACGTGCAGAGAAACAGAAATGGAAAGCTGTGCATAAAGCGTTAGAGACGCAGTACAAATCTAATTTAAAAGCTAGAAAAAAATAGTAATAAGTCCTGCTGGAAACAGCGGGATTTTTTTATTGCATCAAAAAACCACCAACCAGTAGCGGCAGATGGTTTCTGTTTATTATTTTTTGTCATTATTGTAAGGTTTCTTGTAGCCTTCTTTACGAGGGGCACGATTTGGTTGTTCTGTGCTTCCTTCTTTTTTCTCGATCAAGGCTTTACGAGATACGTTTACACGGCCGTGATCGTCAATTTCTGTAACTTTGACTTTCACAATATCGCCCATTTTTAAAATGTCTTCTACTTTACCAACACGTTCGTGTGCTAGTTCAGAGATGTGAATCAGGCCATCTTTGCCTTTGAATAGTTCTACAAAAGCTCCAAATTTCTCAATTCTACGCACTTTACCATCGTAGATTTCACCAACTTGTACTTCGCGAACGATCTCTTCAATCATTGCTTTGGCTTTTTCAATCATCGCATCATCTTGAGATGCAATGAAAACTGTACCATCTTGCTCGATATCAATTTTAACATCTGTTTCCTCGATAATTTGATTGATTTGTTTACCACCAGGCCCGATAACATCTTTGATTTTATCAGGTTTAATCGTGATTGTAACGATTTTAGGAGCATACTCTGATAAGGTTTCGCGAGGTGTGTTAATTGTTGCTTCGAGATGTTCTAGAATATGCAAGCGACCTGCTTTTGCTTGTGTTAAAGCTTCTTCTAAAATTTGACGGCTCAAGCCCTCGATTTTAATATCCATTTGGAGTGCAGTAATTCCATCACGTGTTCCGGCTACTTTGAAATCCATGTCGCCGAAGTGATCTTCCATTCCTTGGATATCAGAAAGAATCGTATAATCATCTCCAAGTTTCACAAGTCCCATCGCAATACCAGCAACGGGCGCTTTAATTGGTACACCCGCATCCATCATCGCAAGTGTTGAACCACAGATACTTGCTTGCGAGCTGGATCCGTTCGATTCAAGTACCTCTGATACTAGACGAATCGTATATGGGAAATCCTCTTCACTTGGAATAACTTGTTGTAATGCACGTTCACCTAATGCGCCGTGACCGATTTCACGACGACCTGGTGCGCGACGAGGTCCTGTTTCCCCAACACTAAATTGCGGGAAATTGTAATGATGCATAAAGCGTTTGGAATCTTCTAGACCAAGCCCATCAATGATTTGGTGTTCGCGAAGTGGTGCCAATGTACATACACTAAGCGCTTGCGTTTGGCCACGCGTGAACAAGCCTGAACCATGGACACGTGGTAAAATACCAACTTCGGATGATAACGGTCGGATTTCATCTACTTTACGACCATCTGGACGGATTTTATCTTGTGATATTAGACGACGCATTTCATTTTTCTCAAGCATCTCTAAAATATGTTTTACTTCTGGTAAAATTTCTGCTGCATCTTCTAGTTCTTTTGCTTCGTATTCAGCAACGACTGCTTCTTTTAGTACATTGATATTTTCTTCGCGTGCTAATTTCTCTTCGGTTTTAATCGCCGTTTTCATATCTGCTTCTGCACGAGCAGTTACCTCAGCTACAAGCTCTGCATTTGGTACGAATAGTTCGATTTCCATTTTCGCTTTGCCAACTGCGGCAACAATTTCTTCTTGGAATGCGATTAAGCGTTTTATCTCTTCATGACCAAACATAATCGCCTCTAACATTGCTTCCTCAGGTACTTCTTTCGCGCCTGCTTCTACCATGTTAATCGCTTCTTTTGTTCCCGCAACCGTTAAGCTAATATCACTTAGCTCCTGTTGCTCAATGCTTGGATTGATGATATATTCACCATTCACGCGACCAACATCAACACCTGCAATCGGCCCTTCAAAAGGAATATCCGAAATACAAAGAGAAATCGATGAACCGAGCATTGCAGCCATTTCTGGAGAGCAATCTTGATCCACACTAAGCACAGTGGATGTGATTTGAACATCATTACGATACCCTTCAGCAAAAAGTGGACGAATCGGGCGGTCAATTAGACGAGCTGTCAATGTCGCACGGTCACTCGGACGTCCTTCGCGCTTTAAGAAGCCACCAGGAACTTTACCTACCGCGTACATCTTTTCTTCGTAGTTAACTGTCAGTGGGAAAAAGTCACCTGGTCTAGGCTTTCTTGATCCAACTGCTGCTGTTAAAACAACTGTATCGCCGTAACGGATTAGCGCGGCTCCATTTGCTTGTTTTGCCATTTGACCAACTTCGATTGCTAATTCCTTCCCTGCCCATGTGGATTTAAATACTTGTTTTTCAGTCATATTTTGATCTCCTTTTTTAGGAGCGTCCACTATCAAATCGAAACTTTACCATGCATTATTTCTTCACGCACGCCTGATTACAGACACGCATAAATCCAAAAACCTGCCGGCAAGTCGAGAATCACTCAGCTGCGTCGTTGAAGTTTGCACTCCGATGCTCACGTATCTCAATACGCTCTGCTTCGGTGCTCTACTTCGCCTAGCATCTGAGCACTTCTTGACTTGCCGGGTTTTGCGTCTGCGAATTCAAAGTGATCAACAGAATCTAGTTTTTTTATTATGTAAAGTGGCACGTTTTTGGATTCATGCGATAAAGTTTCTTCTACTTTCTTGGATAGTGGGCACTTCTTATTTATTTTTTCAAAAAAAAACGGGACAAAAATATCCCGTTTTCCTTGTTTTATCGACGTAAACCTAAACGTCCGATAAGTTCGCGGTAACGTGCAACATCTTTCTTACGTAGGTAAGTTAAAAGGTTACGACGGTGACCAACCATTTTCATCAAACCACGATAAGAATGGTGATCTTTCTTGTGCTCGCGAACGTGTTCATTCAAACTGTTGATTTCTGCAGTAAGAACAGCGATTTGAACTTCTGGTGAACCAGTGTCCGTATCATGTACACGATACTCAGCAATAATTTCATTTTTACGCTCTTGTGTCAATGCCATTTCTTACACACCTCCTTCTTTTCTAATCCCCGCATACTGAGCCAAGCGTTGGTGACTCGCAAAAAGCCAAGTAAGGGTTCTTTTTCGTACAGAGTTAAAGATACACTATTTTGGGGCAAAAAGCAAGTGATAGCCTGACTTTTTATGCAAAATAGGCTCTTGTATCGGCTTCATCTTGCTTTAATTGCTCAATCAGTCCTTCAACGCCATTGAATTTTAATTCTGGTCGGAAATAATGGAACCATTCAATTTCTATTTCTTCTCCGTATATTTCTTGGTGGAAATCTAAAATATAGACTTCTATTGACATGGCTTGGTCATCCTTGAAGGTAATATTATATCCAATACTCGCCATTCCTAAATGGGTTTGTCCAGATACCTTAAATTTGACGGCATAGACACCTAATTTAGGGATGAGAAAGCCTTCGTCTACTGCAATGTTTGCAGTTGGAAAGCCGATTGTACGTCCTCGTTTGTCGCCATGTATCACCGTTCCAGTAAGCGTGTACGGATAGCCTAATAGTTGATTTGCTTCATCTAACTTACCTTCTGAAATATATTTTCGAATATTTGTAGAGCTCACTTTATCATGTAAATCTTCTAATTTTTGAACAACTGTTACATCAAATTGTCCGTTCGCATAGTCGTTTAGTTCTGTCATTTTGCCAGCACCTTGACGACCGTAAGAGTAATCGAAGCCAGCAACGACATGTTTTGCATTCAAACCAATCAAATAATTCGTCACAAAATCTTCTGGGCTCAAATTAGAAAATGCGGTTGTGAAACGAACAATGTATAAAATATCGACACCTAAATCAGCCATTTTGCGTTTCTTTTCTTCAAGGGGGGTTAAATATTTAACCTGTTTTCGCATTTGGCTAAGTACGACGGATGGATGCGGATCGAATGTTAGAACCGCTGTTTTTATACCACGCTTTTCAGCTTCTTTTTTAGCTGTAGCGATGACTTGTTGATGTCCTCGGTGTAGCCCGTCGAAGAACCCAAGCGCGATGACTTTAGGATCACGATTGATGTTTTCTGGCGGATGGTGTAAAAAATATGTTTCCATGAAATCCCCTTCTCTCTGCACTATACTTGCTATGTGAATTCATAGGTAAGGTAAGTGCACAATCAATACGGCGACGAGAAGCTAATTTTGAGATCTGTTCAAATAGTAGCTTGTCTTTGCCTTTAGTTTAACTTGCCCTCACGCAATTCAATCACTTTTTCTGGTTTCCAAAAATCGCGACGTTCTGGATGTTTAACATAGATTGCGGTCAACTTATTTTTGTAAAGTAAGGCTACACGCCCTTTATTGCGTTCTTTAATAAATTGTTCTGGTAATACAACGCCATTTAGCACTTTCTCATGAATTAGTTCAGAGATATGTTGCTGTGGCATATCGGATAAGCCATCTTCTAAAGGATATAAGAAGCTAGCCTCTTCTTCTTTTGCTCGCAACGCTTCAATTTCATCTAAGGTAAAACATTGTTCTTCCTTAAAAATACCACTTTGCGTCCGTTTTAATTCTGACATATGTGCCGGATAGCCAAGTTTCTCCCCAATCATCACAGCCAGTGTTCGAATATAAGTTCCCTTGCCACATTTGATGCGTATGTTAAATGTATTATACTCTGGACTTATTGAAACAAAAGGCTTCAAGAGCTCTATTGCATAAATATTCACCGTGCGTTTCGGGCGTTCTACCTCTATTCCTGCTCTTGCATATTCATACAACTTGCGGCCATTCACCTTGACGGCAGAGTACATTGGTGGGATTTGCTCGATTTCTCCAACGAATAATTTTACTACTTTTTCAATATCGATTGGTAAAATGGTTTCGGTGATTTTTTTCTCAGCAACTACTTCTCCGCTCGCATCTTCTGTCGTTGTTGCAGTGCCAATTGTAACGGTTGCTTCATAGGTTTTACCTTCATCAGTAATGTATTCTGCAAGCTTTGTAGCGCGCCCGATGCAGATTGGAAGAACACCTTCGACATCTGGATCAAGCGTACCTGTATGACCAACTTTTTTCGTTTGGAGAATTTTGCGTAGTTTGAATACGCAATCATGGCTGGTCATTCCTTTTTCTTTCCATAAGGGGATAATTCCGTCCATCGTGTCAAATCACTCCTTTTCATACACAAAGAAGGATAGACGTCCGCAAAAACCGACACCTACCCTTTCCCTGTTTCCTATTCGTTATCGTTTAGACCGCGTAATAAGTCATCGATATGGTTTCCGTAAGCCACAGAATGATCGATTTCAAAAAATAGTTCTGGGACTTTGCGCAAACGAATGCGAGTTCCTATTTCGGAGCGAATAAACCCGTGCGCTTTTTCGAGGGCTGCTAAGGCATCTTTTTGGCCTTTTTCTTCGCCTAAAACAGAGACGAACACAGTTGCTTGTTGCAAATCACCTGTTACGTCAACGCCTGTTACGGTAATAAAGCCGATGCGAGGATCTCTTAATTTGCGGTTAAGGATGTCGCCAAGCTCTTTTTTCATTTGCTCTGCTACACGATTAGCTCTAAGATTCATATTTTCACCTCATTTTACAAACTTTCCATTGTCGTTTTGCCTCGTTCCCATTCTGGAAATGAGTCGAGGAATGCCAGAACGGTACCTGCGACTTTCTCGGCTTGATTGCTGGATTCTGAGACAACAGCAAATCCAATGAGGGATCGCTGCCATTTGTCTTGGAATCCAATTTCAGCAATGGAAATATTAAATTTTTGGCCAGCGCGTGTTAGAATACGCTTGATAATGGCTCGCTTTTCTTTTAATGTTTGTGGCGTCTGCAAAAACCACTCGGACTCGATGTAGCGAATCATTTACGTTCAATTTCCTCCATGATGTATGCTTCAATGACGTCATCTTCTTTAATATCGTTAAATTTATCGATAGTAATACCGCATTCGAAACCTTTCGCTACTTCTTTCGCGTCATCTTTAAAGCGTTTTAGCGTACCGATTTCCCCTTCAAACACAACGATACCGTCACGAATAATACGAACGCCACTATCGCGTGTGATTTTACCGTCAGTAACGTAACAACCCGCGATTGTCCCGACTTTCGATACGTTAATTGTTTGACGTACTTGGGCTTGACCGATAATTTTTTCTTGGAATTCTGGATCAAGCATCCCTTTCATCGCAGCTTCGATTTCGTCGATTGCTTTGTAAATAACGCGGTGTAAACGAATATCAACGCCTTCATTTTCAGCGCCTTCACGTGCTTGTGTCGTTGGACGAACGTTGAAACCGATGACAATGGCATTTGATGCAGAGGCTAGTGTAATATCGGATTCGTTAATGGCACCAACAGACGTATGGATAATCTTCACGTTAACGCCTTCTACATCGATTTTGCGTAGAGATGCCGCTAATGCTTCGACTGAGCCTTGTACATCGGCTTTGATGATAACGTTAACTTCTTTCATTTCGCCAGCTTTCATGTGCTCGAATAGGTTTTCAAGGCTCACACGATTTGTTGCCGAACGTTGCGCAACAACAGCGCGACTTGCACGAGCTTCACCAACGCTACGAGCTGTTTTCTCATCTTCAAAGACTACAAAACGGTCACCAGCTTGTGGTACATCGCTAAGTCCAGTGATTTCAACTGGTGTACTTGGTCCTACTTTTTTTACACGACGTCCAATATCATTTACCATCGCACGAACACGTCCAAAAGTATTACCGACAACGATTGGATCACCAACGTTTAGTGTACCATCTTGAACTAGTAGAGTTGCAACGGAGCCGCGACCTTTGTCGAGTTCTGCTTCGATAACACTACCGATAGCAAGGCGATCTGGATTTGCTTTCAATTCTTCCACTTCGGAAACGAGTAGAATCATTTCAAGCAACGTGTCTAAACCTTCCCCAAATTTCGCGGAGATTGGTACAAAAATCGTGTCACCACCCCATGCTTCAGGAACTAATTCATACTCGGTTAGCTCTTGCATCACGCGATCTGCATTGGCCTGTGGCTTATCAATTTTGTTGACAGCAACAATGATTGGTACTTCGGCTGCTTTCGCATGGTTAATCGCCTCAATTGTCTGTGGCATAACACCATCATCTGCTGCGACAACGAGGATTGTGATATCAGTAATTTTAGCGCCACGAGCACGCATTGTTGTAAAGGCTGCGTGACCAGGAGTATCTAAGAATGTAATTTTTTTGTTATGGACTTCTAGTTGGTAGGCACCAATGTGTTGCGTGATTCCACCGGCTTCGCCAAGCGTTACTTTTGTGTTGCGCAGGGAATCAAGTAACGTTGTTTTACCATGGTCAACGTGACCCATAATTGTTACAACAGCTGGACGCTCGACTTCGTTACCTTTGTCTTCTTCGACTGCTTCTTCAAAATAAACATCTAAATCTGTGATATCGATTTTGATTTCTTCTTCTGCTTCTACGCCGTACTCACTACACACTAGTTCAATAGCGTCTTTATCTAGGCTTTGGTTAATTGTTGCCACAACGCCTAGCAAGAAGAGTTTTTTGATGATTTCGGATGGCTCACGGTAAAGTTTACGCGCTAATTCGCCAACTGTAAGTGATTCTGAGAATACGATTTTTTCTGGAAGCTCTTTTGGCTTCGGCGGTGTTGGTGGTACAGTACTGTGATTACGTTTCCCTTTATACTTGGTGTTGTTTTTGCGACCGCGATTTTGATTGTTGCGATTGCCACCTTGATTACGGTTTCCTCCACCTTGTGCGTTCCCACTAGGTCGGTTTTGCCCACCGCTGTTGTTTGGGCGATTTTGTCCACCAGTTGTTTTATTGCCACTTGTAGATGGCTTCGCTGTACCTTGTGATGCTGATTTATTTGTATTTGTTGGTTTGGATTGATTCGATTTATCATTCATATTTGGCTTATTAGACCCCTTACTTTGACCTGCTTCGTTTGATTCTTTTTGTGGGCTGCTTGGCGCGGCAGATTCTTTGTTCGGTCCAAGCAATGTTTTGTCGAGTTGTCGTAATGCATTTTCGTTAATGGTAGACATGTGATTAGCAACTTCAACGCCTAATCCTTGCAATGTCTCGATGACTTTCTTACTAGGTATTTGGTGTTCTTTTGCGTATTCATATACACGAACTTTACTCATGTGACACACCTCCGTTAAGATTTCACCCGAGTAATTCCGTTAGTTTTGCCGCAAATCCTTTATCCATTACCGCGATAATGGCTCTTGCGTCTTTGCCGATCGCACCGCCTAGTTGCTCACGGGTGCCGGCTTTCACAAGCGGGACATCGTAATACTGGCATTTGTTACGGATTGTTTTCTCGGTTTTTTCTGATATATCTTCTGAAATGATGACGAGTCGTGCTTTTTGACGCCTCACTTCTTTTAAAACTAATTCTTCGCCAGTAACGAGTTTGCGAGCGCTATAGGCTATTCCAAGCAAGGAATAGGCTTTGTTATAATCCATGATTTGCTCCTTCGATTGTTTTTACGTAATCGATGAGTTGATCGTAAAAACCTTCTTGTTCTGGCATCTTCATTTGATGAAAAATACTGTTTTTCTTTTTAGCTTTTTCGGCAACCTTGCTGTCTATTAGAATATAAAAGCCACGACCAGGCGCTTTTCCACTAGGATCTATCGTAAGTACACCGTCTTTGGAGTACGCAATACGTAAAAGTTCGCCTTTTGGTCTGCGTTCACCGGTTACAATACATTTTCTTAAGGGAATTTTTTTATTACGCATCAGCTGGTCACTCCTCTATTCTTCATCGTCGGCTATTTCGTCAGCCATATCGATATCGACGCGTTCAATAATAGGTCCATCAGGGCGTGGATAAATACCGGCTTCTGTAGCGACAGTTTCGCTCTTAATATCAATTTTCCAACCAGTTAACTTAGCAGCTAGACGGGCATTTTGGCCACGTTTACCGATAGCTAGTGACAGCTGATAATCCGGCACGACAACAGTTGTTGCTTGCTCTTCTTCATTGACAATGACATCTAAAACTTTGGATGGGCTTAACGCGTTTGCAACAAACGTAAATGGATCGGCAGACCATTCCACGATATCAATTTTTTCACCTTTTAGCTCGTTGACAATGGCTTGAACGCGGGCACCTTTTGGACCAACACAAGAGCCAACTGGATCAACTTCTGGATTTTCTGTGTAGACAGAGATTTTAGAGCGATCTCCGGCTTCACGAGCAACAGATTTAATTTCTACGATACCTTCATAGATCTCTGGAACTTCCATTTCAAAAAGTCGTTTTAAAAGACCTGGATGCGTGCGAGAAACGTAAATTTGCGGCCCTTTAGTCGTTTTTTCAACTTTTGTCAAATATACTTTGATACGGTCATGAGCGCGATATGTCTCGTTTGGCATTTGCTCATTTTGAGATAGAATCGCTTCGATTTTACCTAGGTTTACATAGATAAAACGAGAATCTTGGCGTTCTACAATACCAGTCATAATATCATCTTCGCGATCGATAAATTCGTCGTAAATGATACCTCGCTCTGCTTCACGAACACGTTGCGTCACAACTTGTTTCGCTGTTTGTGCTGCGATTCGACCGAAATCTTTTGGCGTTACTTCTAGCTCTACAACATCACCAACTTTGAAAGCGGCGTTAATTTTGTGAGCTTCTTCCACTGAAATTTCTAGGCGAGAATCAAATACTTGATCAACTACATCTTTGCGCGCTAACACATGCATTGTGCCCTTATCTAAGTTTAAATCTACTCGTACATTTTGCGCTTGATTGAAGTTTCTTTTGTATGCAGATACGAGTGCTGCCTCAATCGCTTCAATAATCACATCACGTGAAATTCCTTTATCATGTTCTAACACATGAAGAGCATCTAATAGTTCTGAGCTCATTCTTTTTTCAGCTCCTTTAATTTATCGCTTTTAAAATTTAATTGCTAATCTTGCTTTGGCTACTTTGTCTTTCGGAATTTCACAGACAATTTTACGTGTCTTGTCCAAAATTTCAACAGTTAGCGTGATGCCATCATATTTTGTAAGTGTTCCTTCCCACATTTTACGGTCCGCAATCGGTTCGTAGCTTGTGATGTGAACCCACTTATCGACAGCAGCTTCAAAATCTTTTTCCTTTTTTAGTGGTCGTTCTGCGCCTGGTGATGATACTTCCAGAAAGTAGTTTTGTGTGATTGGGTCATTTTTGTCCAAGATTTCACTTAGTCTCTCGCTAACCAAGGCACATTCGTCGATATCAATGCCGCCCTCTTTATCTAAAAATACCCTCAAATACCAGTGCTTTCCTTCTTTTTCAAACGCTAAATCGACCAGTTCCAGTTGAAGTTCCGTTGCGATTGGCAACACGATTTCTTCAACTTGTTCAAGAACTTTACTCATTTTAGCCTCCTTTAATATATCTGACAAAGCTAGTATTGCCAGTTGTTTACGACAATCTAACCATGCAAAGTTGCAAAAGGAAAGAGTGGGCATTGGCCCACTCTTGGTTGAGTTATCGTAATTTCATTATTAACTATAACACAAACATACATCCTTCGCAAACATTAGGCCCTTAACTGCCTGATGTAGAGCCGATATTTTTAGAATAGCGAAAGTTGATTTTGGTCGGGTAACCCATCTAAGCAGCCTTGGTCATCCATATATTGAATGATTGTCTTCGATACTTTCCCGCGCTGCTGCAAGTCTTCTTTTGACAGGAATTCTCCGTCTTCGCGTGCTGCAACGATAGATTTGGCAACGTTTGTACCTAAACTTGGAATCGCATTGAACGGTGGAATTAGCTGATCACCTTCAATAATGAATTCGTCAGCGCTTGACTTATATAAATCTACTTTTTGGAAGGAGAAGCCACGTGCAAGCATTTCATTGGCAATCTCAAGAACCGTTAGCAAACTCTTCTCTTTCATGGATGCTTCCAATCCTTTGGCGTTTATTTCTTGCATTTTTGCTTTCGTTGCTTCTTTCCCATTCACCATCGCTGTGAGATCAAAATCATCGGCGCGAACTGTAAAATAGGTGGCGTAAAAGAACAATGGGTGATGAACTTTGAAATAAGCAATCCGAACGGCCATGAGAACATACGCTGCAGCATGGGCTTTCGGGAACATGTATTTGATTTTTTTACATGAATCAATGTACCAATTTGGCACTTTATTCTCAATCATCGCAGCTTCCATTTCTTCACCGAGGCCTTTCCCTTTACGCACTGACTCCATAATTTGGAAGGCAAGTGAGCTGTCCAGACCTTGGTATATTAAGAAAACCATGATATCATCACGACAACCGATAACCTCAGCAAGCGAGCAAATATCGTTCTTTATGAGCTCCTCAGCGTTTCCTAGCCATACATCTGTTCCATGGGAAAGCCCGGAAATTTGAACAAGTTCTGAAAATGTCGTTGGTTTGGTTTGCTCAAGCATTTGACGAACAAAGCGCGTTCCAAATTCAGGAATGCCAAGCGTTCCTGTTTTGGAGTCGATATCTGCAGGTTTTACGCCAAGCGATTCCGTTGAACCAAATAGTTTCATCACTTCTTTGTCATCAGTCGGAATTGTTTTCGGATCAATACCACTTAAATCTTGAAGCATCCGGATTGCGGTTGGATCATCGTGCCCCAATATATCAAGTTTTAGGACATTATCATGAATCGAGTGGAAGTCAAAATGGGTTGTTTTCCATTCCGAGTCCGTCGCATCAGCCGGAAATTGGATTGGTGAGAAGTCATAGACATCCATATAATCTGGGATAACAATAATCCCCCCTGGATGCTGACCAGTTGTTCTTTTTACGCCAGTACAACCTTGCACCAGGCGATCAATCTCAGCTCCTCGGATTGTCATGTTCATATCTCGCTCGTAATTCCGTACATAACCAAACGCCGTCTTCTCGGCAACCGTACCAATCGTTCCGGCACGATACACATAATCCTCACCGAAAAGCTCCTTCGTATAAGCATGCGCAACTGGCTGGTACTCACCAGAAAAGTTCAAATCGATATCGGGTACTTTATCGCCTTTAAAGCCTAGGAAGGTTTCAAATGGGATATCTTGCCCTTCTTTTGTGAGCGCTGTGCCACATTCTGGACAATCTTTGTCTGGCAAATCAAATCCAGATCCTACAGACCCGTCATCAAAAAACTCGGACTGTTTGCAGTTGGGACAAATGTAATGTGGGGGCAATGGATTCACTTCGGTAATTTCTGTCATGGTTGCGACTAAGGAAGAACCGACAGAACCACGTGAACCTACGAGATACCCTTCATTAAGCGATTTTTTCACGAGTTTATGCGAGATTAAGTAAATAACTGCAAAACCGTGACCGATGATGCTTTTCAGCTCTTTTTCAAGACGTGCCTCGACAATTTCAGGCAATATTTCACCATAGATGCTACGTGCCATCGTATAACTCATATTGCGAACCTCATCTTCTGCCCCTTCAATTTTTGGTGTATAGAGATCATCTTTGATTGGTTTTAAGTCGTCCATCCAATCTGCGACAAGATTGGAGTTCGTGACAACAATTTCTTTTGCTTTTTCTTCTCCTAAAAAGGAAAATTCAGCGAGCATCTCATCCGTGGAGCGGAAATGAACATCTGGAAGAGTCGCACGATTAAGCGGATTTGCTCCACCTTGGGAATGAATCAAGATTTTACGATAGATTTTGTCATTTGGATTCAAATAGTGGACGTTTCCTGTTGCGACAACAGGCTTGCCAATTTGTTCACCGACTTTTACCAAGTTACTAATAATTTCTTCGAGGGCTTTCTCATCACGGACTAATTCTCGTTCGATCAATGGTGCATACACCGGTTTTGGCTGCACTTCAATGAAATCGTAAAAAGCCGCCACTCGTTCTGCATCCTCCATCCCTTTTTGCATCATTGCTTCAAAAATTTCACCTTGATTACAGGCTGAACCAACGATAAGCCCTTCTCTTAGTTTATTAAGCTCCGATCTTGGAATTCTAGGAATACGGAAAAAATAATTGATTTGTGACATCGATACGAGTTTGAATAAATTTTTCAGTCCGACATCGGTTTTAGCATAAATCGTCGCGTGAAATGGGCGCGCACGCTTATATGCATCCCCTTCCCCCATATAATTGTTGAACTGGTCATGGAAATCGATATCGCGCATTTCTTTCGCGTCTTTGATTAGCTTCCAGCCGAGATAAGCGGTTGCCTCTGCATCAAAAATGGCGCGGTGATGTTGCTCTAAAATAATGTTGAATTTCTTCGTCAACGTATTCAAACGGTGGTTTTTAAAATGGGGATAGAGAAAACGCGCTAGTTCTAGCGTATCGATAACCGAGTTCTCCGCTTTTTCAATGCCTACTTTCGTGTAAGCTGTATTGATGAACCCCATATCAAATGAAGCGTTGTGCGCAATTAGAATCGCATCGCCAGACCAATCTTTGAAGTTTTGTAGCACGACTTCAATTGGATCCGAACCTTTAACCATATCATCTGTAATCCCCGTCAAATTAATTGTTGTAGCTGATAATGGATGACCTGGATCAATAAACGCTTCAAATTTATCGATAATTTCACCGTCTTTCATTTTGACACCGGCAAGCTCGATGATTGTGTCGTAAACTGCGGACAAACCGGTTGTCTCAACGTCAAATACAACATAGGTAGCATCTTTTAATGCGGTGTGACGTTCATTGTAGGCAATTGGTACACCGTCATCAATCAGGTTGGCCTCAATACCATACAAAATTTTGACACCGTTTTTCTTCCCTGCACCGTATGCTTCTGGAAACGATTGAGCCACGGCATGATCTGTAATCGCAATTGCCTTATGCCCCCAATCAGCAGCCTGCTTCACGAGATCTGCGACAGAAGACGTTGCATCCATTTGACTCATCGGTGTATGAAGATGTAGCTCTACGCGTTTCTCCTCTGCTGTATCCAAACGCTTCACACCAGCAATCTCATTTACATCTTGCGCCATCATAATCAAGTCACGAACGAACGTGTCCATTTGAACGCTACCACGAACGCGGACCCACATTCCCTTTTTCATGTTCTGGAACATTGCGGCATCCTCATTATCTCGCGAAAACATTTTAATAATGATGGAGCTCGTATAATCCGTAATCTTAAATTGCAATAAACTACGGCCACTACGCAACTCACGAATTTCTGTTGCAAACACATAGCCTTCAACTGTAATCCGGCGTTCCTCGTCATAAATATCACCAAGCGACTTACGTTCCTCATCATCCTTGATTTTATATCCGATTTGGAATGGTCCAGAAGGTGCGGCTCCACCTCCGCCATCGCCATTCGCTTGCTGCTCCGCTCTTTTTTGCATGACCTGTACAGCTTCTAACGCTTTCGCCTGATCCTCTTTCTCTTTGGCCTCTACAAAAGCTTTATAATGTTCCGTTTCCGATTGATCTAACAAATTCGTGCGCAACACCATCGTTGGGAAGCCTTTTTCACGCAAACTCTCCGCAATTGCTGGTTGGAAACGCTGGGCAATTGTTGTTTGCTCCATCTCGTTATGTACCCGAACTTCCATCAAGTTTGGTGCTGTAAATATAGGTTTTTGCTCAATCAACAGCTGGCCAATCATTGGTGACTGCTTTGCAAATGGCGTAATCGTATCATTCCAATAATCTTCCACCAAGCGCTCTGTCACCGTCTCATCCCGCACCTGAATCCGCATTGTTGTTTGTGCAATCTGTTGAAACGCCTGATTCATTCCCACACGCATCATTTGAAATAGTTCAAACGGCAAAATTTGTGCGACTTCCAGATGGAACTCCCAAATCTTGTTAGCTTTATCTACAACCAGTTTTTCGATTTTCCCATCTTGCGTAAAATCTTGAAATACGGCATCATTTCCTAATCCAATTTGCTGCAACAAAATTTGGAATCGTTCTTGTTTTTCTGCATCTGTAATAGACATCTCAACAACTCCCTTTCGTAACTTAACAAAAAAACGTCTTCCCAGTTTGAAATACAACACCTGACTGTATCTCACTCGTAAGACGGCTTCGTTTTCAACTCATTTTTCACGCAACTAACAGCTCTACACAAAATCAGGTGAATACGCACGTTTGTCGCCGATTCACCCGATTCATTTACTCAATACTATGCATTCTCGCCTAATAAAATCGGTAATGTGTTCATCAGTTCCTCTTTGCGAACTTCAATCATTTCACCTGTTTTACGAATCTTCACTTCAACAATGCCTTCTGCCGCCTTTTTACCAACAGTTACACGCATTGGCAATCCAATCAAATCAGCATCAGCAAATTTTACACCAGCACGTTCTGAACGATCGTCTAGCAAAACAGAATAACCCATTTCTTGCAAAGAAGCGTAAAGCTCTTCGGCAAAGGAAACTTGTTCTTCACTCTTCATATTAACAGGTATTAAATGCAAATCAAGCGGACTAATACTGCGATCCCAAACAAGGCCTGAATCATCTGCTTGTTGTTCAGCAATTGCCGAAAGCAGTCTCGAAACCCCGATCCCATAACAGCCCATAATAAACGGATTACTGCGGCCGTTCTCATCCAAGAAAGTTGCATCCATCGCTTCACTGTATTTCGTTCCTAGTTTAAAGATATGGCCAACTTCAATACCTTCTGCAAATTTAATCACACCATGTCCATCAGGAGACAAATCTCCTTCTTGAATCAATCGTAAATCAAAATACGTATGCACGTTAAAATCACGTTTTGGCTGCGCGTTAATCATATGATAGCCTTCTTCATTCGCACCAATCGCTGCATTTACTATATCTTGCACATCATTATCCGCAAAAATACGGACATGTTCTGGTACACCGATTGGACCTAGCGAACCAAATCCAGAACCGAGTAATTCTACAGCTTGATCATTTGTTGCCAATTCAACCGTCGTAGCTGATAAAGCATTTTTGATTTTGATATCGTTCACTTCATGATCTCCACGCACGAGCACCATGATTATTTCTTCTTCATCCAGCATGTAAAGCATCGATTTCACTGTTTTTTCAACAGGAATATCTAAAAATGATACAATATCCGCAATTGTTTTTTGATCAGGTGTTTCAACTTTTTCGAGTTCCCCCGCTTCTTCATGCGATTTCTTTTCCATATACATCACGGGAGCCATTTCAACGTTTGCTGCGTAATCAGAAGCATCACTATAAGCAATCGTATCCTCACCAATATCTGAAAGTACGATAAATTCTTTCGTCTCATTCCCACCAATGGAGCCTGAATCTGCAATAACCGCACGAAAATCTAATCCACAACGCGTGAAAATATTCGAATACGCTTGGTACATTTTATCATACGTTGCATCCAAACTTTCTTCTGTAGCATGGAAAGAATACGCATCTTTCATAATAAACTCACGACCACGTAATAAGCCAAAGCGTGGGCGTAATTCATCGCGGAACTTCGTCTGGATTTGATACATTGTCAGTGGTAAGCGTTTATAAGACTTCACCTCATCACGTAAAAGCGACGTAATCACTTCTTCGTGTGTTGGGCCAAGCGCGAAATCACGTGAATTACGATCTTTCAAACGCATCAATTCTGAACCATAATCTTCCCAACGCCCTGATTCCTGCCAAAGTTCTGCTGGTTGCAATGCTGGTAGTAATAATTCCACTGCATCGATTCGATTTAATTCTTCACGAATAATAGTTTCAATTTTTTGTAGTGTTAATTTGGCGAGTGGTAAATAACTGTAAATCCCGCTGGCCGTTTGTCGGATAAATCCTGCGCGCAGTAGCAATTGATGATTTTTCACCTCCGCATCAGCAGGCACTTCTTTCAATGTTGGAATAAAACTTAATGTTTGACGCATGTTAACACCCCTATTTTTTTATCTTAAAAACCACATGAGCAATACGCTCTTAAATCCCCCTGTTTATCTTAGAAAAATGCTCGCTGAATATCATTCCAAGTTACGAGCAACATTAGCACCATCAATAATGCAAAACCAATAAAATGTACCATGCCTTCTTTTTTCGGGTCTAGTGGCTTCCCACGAACTAATTCGTATAAGAAGAACAGTAGCCGTCCGCCGTCAAGCGCTGGCAACGGAAGTAAATTCACGATTCCTAAGTTGATGCTTAAAACAGCTGTCCAATTTAGTAATGTCAAGAAACCGTAGCTCACTACCTCTTGCGTAGACGTATAAATCCCAACTGGTCCATTCAACATGTTCAGCGAGAAGTCGCCAGTTACCATCTGCCCAAGCACATGGCCAATTTGCGTTATCCAGAACCAAGTCTGCGTGAAACCATACGTGATTTTTGTCCAGAAAGAGTCAGACCCTGGTTGTGCGACACCAATTTTGCCGACGCTCGTACCATCTTGGGCTTTCTCAGCTTTCGGTGTTACCTCGATATCCTGTGTTTTACCATCACGATCGACTTTGAAATCAAGTTCTTTATTCGGGCTTTTTTCAACTGTAGAAAAAATATCTTGCCATGAGTCCATTGCCTTACCATTAATTGAAATAACTTCGTCACCCTGCTTCAAACCAGCTTCTTGTGCCGCACCGTTATCCATAACTTGTCCAATTTCAGGCTCATTCGAAGGAACGCTTCCTGAGACAAAAGCAAGAATTGTAAAGATTATAATAGCTAAAATAAAGTTGAATAGCGGTCCTGCAAAGATAGTCATCGCACGTTTACCAAGGGATTTCGACTGAAAAACACGGTCATATGGCGCGATAATTGTTTCTATTTTGCCGTCAATAACAACAGCATCACTTGCCACCTGATAACGAACAATTTTCTCTTCATCGTATTCTTCATAACCTTCAATAAAAAGTTCTTTTTCAAGATCGCTTCCAGAAACCTCGAGCGGCTGCACATCTTGATACTGATCCTTTCCATTGATAATAATCTTTGTTACTACCTCATCATCATTTAAAATCAAGCCAACACGATAACCGGGTTTCAGCTCGACTACTTCTCCGTCCTCACCAGCCATTCGAACATAACCACCGATGGGAAGAAGTCTTAATGTGTACTGTGTTTCTTTTTTGCGGTAAGCAAATATTTTTGGACCAAAACCGATTGAAAAATCACGAACTAGAATACCAGATCTTTTGGCAAATAAGAAATGGCCGAGTTCATGAAAGAACACGATTAGACCAAAAACAAATATAAACGCAATAATTGTTGTCATTATTTCACCTCTATAAAAGTGTCTTCACGTATGCACGTGTTTCCTGATCTACTTGGAAAATTGTTTCTAAATCAGGGTTTTGTATTACCTTGTGACGATTCATCGCGTTTTCGACGAGCGCCTCAATATCTTGAAAAGCAACTTGACCATTTAAAAAGCCGGCAACAGCAATTTCATTCGCCGCATTTAAAACAGAAGGCATCGTTCCACCTATTTTACCAGCAGTATATGCTAATTTCAACGCTGGGAAACGATGTAAGTCCATTTTATCAAAATGAAGCGTGCCAAACTCCGTAATATCAAACGGTTTGTTGAATGATATACTTGCGCGTTCCGGATATGTCAATGCATATTGGATGGGGACACGCATGTCTGGCAATCCGAGTTGCGCGATATGGCTACCATCTTTAAATGCTACCATGGAATGAATAACACTCTCTCGGTGAATGACGACATCAATTTTATCGTAGTCTAAATCAAACAACCAGTGCGCCTCGATAACTTCTAGCCCCTTATTAAACATCGTCGCAGAATCAATTGTAATCTTATTCCCCATCGACCAATTTGGATGCGCTAAAGCTTCTGCAACCGTCACATCCTTTAACTGATCTCGCGTTTTATCACGAAAACTTCCACCAGAAGCGGTTACAATCAATTTATCAATACTCGCCGGATTTTCTCCCTGTAAACATTGAAAAATCGCAGAGTGCTCACTATCAACAGGAACTAAACGCACGCCTTTTTCCTTCGCTGCACGCATCACCAAATGTCCTGCTGTTACTAGCGTTTCTTTGTTAGCAATCGCAATCTCTTTCCCCGCTGCAATCGCATCTAATGTTGGCTGTAAACCAACACTGCCCATCACCGCATTAATCAATATATCGCCATGGCTATATGTCGCAACTTCTTGCAATCCTAGCGCGCCATAATATACCTTAATCTCAGGAAATTCCAACTTTAATTTATCATAATCTCGGCGATGCTCTACCGATACAATTTCTGGTTGAAATTCATGAATAACAGCCATTCCTAGTTTCATATTGCGCCCAAACGAGAGCGCTACAACTTGGAATAATTCTGGATGTTCCCTAACAATCGCAAGTGTCTGGCTTCCAACCGAACCTGTTGCGCCTAGTAAATTAATTTTTCTCATCAGTACACCTCTATTTTATAAAATTTGAAGTATATGTAGCAGTGGCAAAAGAAGTGGTAACACAAATAATAAATTATCAAATCGATCCAGTATTCCGCCATGACCTGGTAATAGCTTTCCAGAATCTTTCACACCGTAATAACGTTTAAGAGCCGATTCTACTAAATCTCCAAGTTGACCGAAAATAGATAGCACTACAATTAAGCCAGCGATAACAACTGGGTTTCCATCTAACCCCATGTATAAATAGTACCCACCGGCAATCAACACCGCAAAAACAATACCACCAACGAACCCTTCCACAGTCTTATTCGGACTTACATTTGGTGCCAGTTTATGTTTCCCAATTGAGCGGCCTACAAAATATGCCATCGTATCTGTCATCCATACGATCAACAGAGCAAAAATAACATATTCCAATCCAGCATTCCTCGTCTCCGCAAGATAATGAAAACCAAGCCCCGTATAAAACGCCGCTAAAACGCCAATCCCGACTTGATCAAAATGATAGCGATTCTTTGAAAATACTGTGTAAGATAACAATAATGCTATGCAGACAAATATGATTTCCATCTGGGTAATGCTATATTCCTCAAGCCAATCAATAAACCACGTCGGTGCCGCAATAATGAGTGTCAAAACGAGCGTGATAATCCCGTTCACCGAAAATAACTGTTGCTTTGTCATCACTAAAATTTCATATAACGCAATTGCTGCCAACAACATACTAAGCAGTTCAAATGGCAATTTCCCATAGATTACAAACGGCAGGAACACCGCTAAAGCTACGATTGCTGTAATAATTCTTGTTTTCACAATATATCCTCCCTATAAGCCCCCGAAGCGTCTCGAGCGATTCTGATACTCCACCACCGCCTGCTTAAAATCATTTTCCGCAAAATCTGGCCAATGCGTCTCTGTAAAATAAAACTCGCTGTACGCAAGTTGCCATAGCATAAAATTACTGAGTCTAAGCTCGCCGCTTGTTCGAATTAATAAATCTGGATCTGATAAACCAGCACTCATCAAATGCTTTTCCAGATACTCCTCTGTCAAATCATTTGCAGTAAGTCCTGCATCAAGCAACTCGCGCATTGCTGCTTGCGTTGCCGTCACAATCTCGGCTCGTGCTCCATAATTTAACGCAAAGTTCAAAACAAGCCCAGTGTTCCCCTTCGTTGCCTCAATCGCTCGCTCTACTGCATCCAATGTGTGTTTTGGCAATTCCTCTTTATACCCCATCACATTGACACGAACATTTTCTTCCATTAGCTCTGGTATAAACGTATCAAAAAATTCACCCGGTAGCTTCATTAGAAAGTCCACTTCATCATTCGGTCGCTTCCAGTTCTCCGTAGAAAAAGCGTACAATGTTAATATATCGATGCCAAGCGAATTCGCATAGCGCGTCATCCGCTTAACAACTTGCATTCCTTCACGGTGCCCAGCAACTCGAGGCAAAAAACGTTTCTTTGCCCACCTTCCATTTCCGTCCATAATAATTGCAACATGACTCGGCAAAGGAAGTTCCGCTGAAATTTCACTATTTATCTCATTCTCATCTTGACGAAATATTTTCTTAAACATGTTCTTTCCTCCAATAGAATTACCAAGA
Organism: Listeria rocourtiae subsp. hofi; assembly: GCF_963575615.1. NCBI lineage: Bacteria > Bacillati > Bacillota > Bacilli > Caryophanales > Listeriaceae > Paenilisteria > Paenilisteria rocourtiae. The sequence continues at coordinate 105,579 of NZ_CAUYTL010000005.1, forward strand.
GTCGGCACGTCTATACTTATAATAACAAAAATAACAGCAATTATGTACTATAACTTGCTCAAAGTAAATAAGAAATCGATGAGAGAAGCTCTGATATGATATTTTCAATCACTATTCTTACTAAGAAATAACCGCTTCATGCATACAGGTAAGGCGAGTTTAATGCCTTGGATATGCGTAAAGCGGTATCTAAAACCAGAAGTTAGAAGGGAGGCGCGCTTAAACACCGAAATGAGTATGACATCTAAATTGTTGTGACTCTTATGAGGCATCTTTTGCCGATTTATAGCCACAATATGCATGAGAACGCAGTGAGCATGTAATCAATCAGTGGTTCTTACACGCCAAAACAAGTATCACATCTAAATTGGTATTGAAACGCTTCGGTATACTCCAAAATTTCTTGGAATAGCTAGGTATTGCATCATGCTCAGCACCTCCGGATCCAGCTTCAACGGCCAACTCCTCGAAAACTTCACGCCCTCCGCAAAAAGCAAGAGCAGCTTTTTACTGCAATCGCTCCAGTTTTTGTCGGAGCTGAACGGGCCGTTTCAGCTTTTCGGTTGATCCAGCTTCAAGAGCCAGACCCTCGAAATTTTCGTGCCCTCCACAAAAACCAAGTGAAGGTTTTTATTGCGGCCCCTAACAAATTTTTTCGGGTCTAACTGGCTCTTTCAGCTTTTCTAGACTTCCATTATTTCTTCTTCTTTACTCTTCGCAATCTCATCAAGTTTCTTAATGCTTGCGTCAGTCAGTTTTTGCACGTCTTCTGTGAAATTACGTAAATCATCTTCCGTAATATCGCCAGCTTTCTCTAATTTCTTCAAATCGTCATTCGCATCACGGCGCACGTTACGAATCGCAACTTTTGCATCCTCAGCTTCTTTTTTCACTTCTTTTACTAACTCTTTACGGCGTTCTTCCGTTAGTTGTGGAATCGAGATACGAATAACTTCACCATCGTTATTTGGCATAATTCCAAGATCACCTTTTAAAATGGCTTTCTCGATATCGCCTAGCGCTGTTTTATCATATGGTGAAATCATCAATAAGCGCGCTTCTGGAACGCTTACGGCTGCTAATTGGTTGATTGGTGTTGGCGCACCGTAATAATCCACCGAAATACGGTCAAGCAGGGATGCGTTGGCACGACCTGCGCGGATTGATCCTAGTTGATGTTGTAATGCTTGCTCTGATTTAGCCATTTTCTCTTTTGCTTGTGCTAATACTTCTTTACTCATAATTATTTCCTCCCTCTTACTATTGTCCCTATTTTTTCGCCTAAAATAACACGTTTGATGTTGTTATCTGTCTCTTCAAACGAGAAGACGATTAATGGAATATCATTGTCCATACTTAGCGATGAAGCCGTTGTATCCATGACTTGTAAATCATCTTTAATCACATCTAGATACGATAATTCATCATATTTCACTGCGCTGTCATCCAATTTTGGATCGGCACTATAAACACCATCGACATTGTTTTTCGCCATCAAAATGACCTCAGCCTCGATTTCAGCTGCGCGCAATGCCGCTGTTGTATCTGTTGAGAAATAAGGGTTCCCAGTTCCCGCTGCAAAAATAACAACGCGCCCTTTTTCCAGATGACGAATCGCTTTGCGTCTAATATACGGTTCAGCAATCTGCCGCATATCAATGGAAGTTTGAACACGTGTAGCAACACCAACATTCTCCAGTGAATCTTGTAAGGATAAAGAGTTCATGACCGTTGCAAGCATACCCATGTAATCTGCTGCCGCACGATCCATCCCCATTTCGCTTCCTAGCTTACCGCGCCAGATATTACCGCCACCAACAACGATAGCGACCTCCACGCCAAGTTCTACGACTTCTTTCACTTGTTGCGAGATGGAGTTTACGACACGTGGGTTAATCCCAAATCCTTCCGTTCCTGCTAAAGCTTCACCACTAAGTTTCAATACTACTCGTTTATATTCTGGGGTATCCATATTGACCTCCATCTACTTTCTATTTGGCTCATTCCTAACACTCGGAATAATTCCATCATATTCTATAATACTAAAAAAATGCCTCAAGCAAAAGCATTTTCATACAAATTTCAAAAATAATCTTTTCATGCTACTAATTATTGCTAACTTATCGTATAATGAAAAACAGAAATAAGGGGGAGAAATTGAATGAACACAATCAAAATTTGGAAAACCTTGAGGACTTCTTTGTTTTATACCCGTTTTAACTCATGGTACTACATAAAATTTGTATTTGTTTTACAAGCAACGATTCTTTTACTAGCCTTTCCGTTTTTAGCTTTATTTTTCAGCTTCATGACGACATCACTTGGCTATGATAGCATAACGGATCAGAATATTTTAGAATTTTTGCGAAATCCACTCGGTTTGCTATTTGCGATTATTTTCGGATTACTAGCTCTGTTTTTTATTTACCTTGAATTATCTGTCTTGATACTTATCACCTACTATCACCAGCAACAAATTCCATTTACCATCCGGATGATTTTTCGAAAAATCATGCAACAATCCAAATATTTGTTATCGTACCAATTCGTCTTTTTTCTATTATATTTCGCACTGATTGTTCCGATTGCGGGAATGGGGCTCCATTCTGAATTAACGGACGGAATTTATATTCCCAATTTTATTGTAAACGAATTACTAAAATCTACTTCTGGCGCTATTTTATACTTTAGTTTTATTGCCATCGTGATTTACATTAATATCCGATTAGTATTCTCGCTGGAGATTTTTTTGACAAGGAAATGTACAATTTTTCAAGCGATGAAACGTAGTTGGACAATTACTCGCTGGCAAACATGGCGTATAGTAGCGATTTTCGTAATTATGTCGCTTGTCGCAGCTGGTCTGCTTTTTATCGCTTTTATGATTTTTCTGCTACCGACTATTTTAGCAGAACAGTTATGGTCATCGGCAGCACCAGTCGTAGCTGGAATATCGCTGACGCTGAGCCAGATATTCTTCATTGTTGCCTTCACGATTACCCCTATTTACGTTGCGCATGCTGTTAATTTTATGTTTTTAACGCGCGAAAATAAAGTCATTTCACACAAGCAGATGCAAGTCGTGAAAAAGAAACATCGCAAGTCCTTTTATGTCACTATTACCGCTTTAGTCCTTGCTCTAATAACGATTAATGGTTTCTATTTGACCGAAATAACGTATAGCGACAATACACAAATCATCGCCCACCGCGGATTGAAAAGCGCTGGTGTTGAGAATTCACTTGAATCGCTTCATGGCGCTGCAAAAATTGGTGTAGATTTTGTTGAAATGGACGTGCTTGAAACGAAAGACCACCAGTTTGTTGTGTTTCATGATACCAATCTAAGACGAATGGCAGGCATCAATCGTAATGTACGCGATATGACGTTAGCCGAGTTAGAGAAAGTAACAATTCGACAAGACGGTTTCACATCAACAATTCCATCACTAGAAACTTATATTGAACACGCAAAAAAATGGAATGTAAATCTAAATATCGAAATTAAAACACACGGCGGTGAGTCCAAAGATTTCCTTGCTAATTTTGAAAAAATAGTGCAAAAACATGGTGTAGAACGCGATTATATTTACCAGTCGTTGGATCGAAATATTGTAGAAACCATTAAAGAGCGTTATCCTGCCATGCGTGTTGGTTTTATTGTACCTCTTAATTTTGGAAACTTGGTGAATATCAACGCTGATTTCATTGTTATTGAAGAATTTTCATTTAGCGCCAGCATGCAGAGACAAGCCCATGAGCGTAATATGGACTTGCTGGTATGGACAATTACAACTCCTGAAGCCGCCCGAAAATACATGCTTGCAGACGTTGATGGGATTATTACAGAAATACCTGAGGAAGCTATGAAGGTGCAAGATGATTTGAGAAATGATCAAGCCGTTAGCACCAAGTTAGCAGATGCAATTGATTTGTTGACTGGCAATTAGAAAAGAAGCAAAGCGCGATAGATATATATCACGCCTTGCTTCTTTTTTTCGATTATCGAGTATCGAGCAGAAAATATATTAAAGAACCGCTACTCTGAACGAATAGCGGTCAATCGAATTACTTGAAAGCGAATTATTTCTTCACTTGATTCATAACTTCTTCAACAAAGTTATCTTCTTTTTTCTCTAAACCTTCGCCGACTTCAAAGCGAACGAATGATTTGATTGTAGCGCCTTTTTCTTTCACGAATTGACCAACAGTTACGTCTGGATTTTTAACAAACGGTTGATCTTCTAGGCTAATTTCGCTAAGATATTTTGTTAGGCGACCTTCGACCATTTTCTCAACGATATTAGCTGGTTTGCCTTCGTTAAGTGCTTGTTCTGTAAGGATTTTTCTTTCGTGTGCAATTTCGTCTTGGGAAACGTCATTACGTGAAATATATTTAGGGTTAATTGCTGCAACGTGCATTGCTACATCTTTTGCAACTGCGTCATCAGAAGTTCCTTCAAGAACAACTAATACTCCAATACGTCCACCCATGTGAATGTATTCGCCAAATGCATGATCTGCAACTTTTTCTTTAATTTCAAAACGACGAAGAGAGATTCTTTCACCGATTTTTTGGATTGCTTCGTTGATGTAGTCTTGTAAAGTTTGGCCGTTTGGCATTTCTGTTTTCAACGCTTCATCCAAGTTATCTGGACGAACAATTAGTAATTGGTTAGAAATATCTTTTACTAGCTGAATGAATTGATCGTTTTTAGCAACGAAATCTGTTTCTGCATTGATTTCAAGCACTGCAACGTGTTTATCATTACTAACAACACTTGTCATACCTTCTGTAGCGATACGATCAGATTTTTTCGCAGCTTTCGCGATACCTTTTTCACGTAGGTAGTCAATTGCTAAATCCATATCTCCATCTACTTCTACTAATGCTTTCTTACAGTCCATCATACCTGCACCAGTTTTTTCACGTAGTTCTTTTACCATTTGAGCTGTAACGTTAGCCATTTACAATTCCTCCTAATATAAAAATCTTTGAAAAAAGGTGATAAGAGATTGCCACTTATCACCTTGTTAGTTTGAAATCAGTTCTTAAGCTTCTGTAGTTGGTTCTTCAGCTACTGGAGCTGGAGCCGCTGCAACTGTTTCTTCAACAACTGGCGCTTTTACTTCTTCTACAGGAACTTCTTGCTCTTCACCTTGGTTTACTTCGATGATAGCGTCAGCCATTCTAGCAGTTAAAAGTTTAACCGCGCGGATAGCATCGTCATTTGCAGGAATTACGTAATCAATTTCATCTGGATCACAGTTTGTATCAACAATACCGATAATCGGGATATTTAATTTACGAGCTTCTGCAACAGCAATACGTTCTTTACGAGGGTCAACGATGAACAATGCATCAGGAAGACCTTTCATATCTTTAATACCGCCTAGGAATCTTTCAAGTTTTTCTTGCTCTTTTTTAAGAAGAACAACTTCTTTTTTAGGAAGGACTTCAAAAGTTCCGTCTTCTTCCATTTTTTCGATTTTCTTAAGATGTTTAATACGTTTTTGGATTGTTTCAAAGTTTGTCAATGTTCCACCTAACCAACGATGGTTAACAAAATATTGACCTGAACGAATCGCTTCATCACGAACGGAATCTTGCGCTTGTTTTTTAGTTCCTACAAAAAGAATTGTTCCACCGTCAGCAGATACTTCTTTCATAAAATTGAAAGCTTCATCTACTTTCTTAACAGTTTTTTGCAAATCGATAATGTAGATACCGTTTCTTTCTGTGAAGATGTATTTCTTCATTTTTGGGTTCCAGCGACGTGTTTGGTGGCCGAAATGTACCCCAGCTTCTAGCAATTGTTTCATTGAAATAACAGGCATGTTATTCCCTCCTATGGTTTTATTTTTTGCGGATTTTTCCGCCCTCCACATGAATCAACCAACCAAAGACTTGAAATCAAGCACCCTTTGAACTATCCTCATGTGTGTGTGATGTTTTAACACCGTTTCCTATAATAGCACACAATACCGCCTATGACAAGTGTTTTGCTCTGTTTTTGAGTTTAGGGTTTATTCATGCGTGTGTCCAGAAAATGGCGTGTAAACATTATCATATTGCAGATGCATCATCATACCATTGGTAGCATGATCCAAGTTATGACAATGATCCATCCAAATACCAGGATTATCTGCTTTAAAAGCCACTTCATATGTTTCTCCTGGTTTCACATTTAGCGTATCTGTCCACCATGGGCTACCTGTTGTTGCCGCACCATTTCGCATTAATACCAACATTTTATGTCCATGTAAATGCATTGGGTGATGACTATAACTACGGTTCACAAAGGTCGTCTTCACTAAATCGCCCTCACTCACCATCAGCATCGGCGTATTTGGATACAACTTGCCGTTAATTGTCCATAAATGATGCACCATTCCATCAAAAAAAGCTAATTTGCTATCAAAAACCATCGTAAACGTTCGATCAAAACCGTTAGAAGTATCTAATGTGCTCACCTGCTGCTTTCCGTATTCCTCTGGTTTGAAGACCTCGGCCGGAATGTCTTTCGATACTTTCGTCGCTTTTAACGTAGATTGGAATATCCAGCCACCCGCCTCATCTTTTGCATCAAATAGACGGACCACATGATTTGGCATTGTGAACGCAATATCCATCCGACCACCAGCAGGAATTTGTAAATATGTATTTTCTAAATCTGTAGGTTTATAAATTGTGTTCCCATCAATCGCTGCAATTTGAAGCGGTGTACCATTCAAAATTAGTTTTTGTGGTTTATTATGCGCATTTCCTAAGCGTATTCGTACATTTGTACCCGGCTTGATATTTTTAGGCACCTCTCCATTCGCAGATAGTAGCGCACCGGATGAATCCACATACTTTGGCGCGACAAAACCAACAATTTCTAACTCTTTTTGCGTTTGCTTTTTCGGTTCCACAATAAGCGACCCAAATAGACCATGCCCCACTTGCTCTGATGACTGATTATGTGAGTGATACCAAAACGTCCCAGCCGTGTCAGCGGTAAAGCGATACGTATAACTTTCCCCCACTTTTACTGCTTTTTGCGAAATGTCTGGCACACCGTCCTCAGCATTAGGAACATCATAGCCATGCCAATGAATTGTTACACCGTCCGCAATATTTTTATTCGTCAGCGTTACTTCTACCACGTCCCCTTGTATTACCCGAATAGCAGGGCCAGTCATTTGCCCATTAAAAAGCCAAAGTTCTTTTTCTGATCCATCAGGAACATCCATCCTCTTTTTCGCGGCAGTAAAATGGTAACGTTTAGTGGCAGCTGTCGCATCAGGGCCTGTCAATACCGTCACATCAATAGGTTGCTGTACGTTAGTTACTTTCCCACCACCCCAATCCATTTGCATTTCATGTCCATCATCTTGCATTGCATTCGCATTCCACAACAAAGAGCCGAAAATAAATCCCAATCGAGTAGGAGGAGCCGTTAGGCTCCGACCTCTCACACCACCGTACGTACCGTTCGGTATACGGCGGTTCAA